>RFZE01000233.1 GCA_009920875.1 Alphaproteobacteria bacterium
CGGCGACGAGGTGTTGGACAATCTGCGTGCCAAAAATGAGCGCTTGCCGGTTCTTGTCTTATCCGGCGAGGCCGATGTTGAAGCCCGGCTGTCATGCTTGCGTGCCGGTGCCGATGATTATCTGACCAAACCGTTTAATATGGATGAATTGGTTGCCCGTCTGCACGCTTTGGTGCGCCGCGCTAATGGCCATGCCAATAACCGCCTGCAATTCGGCGATATTACGCTCGATTTAACGGCGCGCGATGTACGGGTCGGAGACAGTCGTGTCGATTTGACGTCGAAAGAATATCAAATGCTCGAACTTTTGTACTTGCGCAAGGGCAGCGTTGTCTCAAAAGAGAGCTTTCTCGACCATCTTTATGGCGGCATGGATGAACCTGAGATGAAAATCATCGAAGTGTTTATCTGCAAATTGCGCAAAAAGATTGAAAATGCCGGTGCTTCGCACCCGTTTATCGAAACGGTTTGTGGGCGCGGCTATCGCGTCGATATTCCCGAGCAAAAATGCAGTGCCTGATAAGGGATAAATTTGCGCTGAGGATTGGACAAAATCGGGGCATGTGATAATCACATGGCCATGACACGCCCCGATTTCAATCCGCACGCACCGCAATTTATGCACGCGCTTTGCCAAATGGTGCTGGATGCCGGTGCGTTGATTATGCGCCATTATCGTGATGGGGTAACGGAAGAGAAAAAGGCTGATAAATCTCCGGTCACGCAAGCCGACCGCGAGGCTGAAGCTTTGCTCGAAAAAGCACTGGCCGAGCTGGTGCCGCATATTCAAGTTATTGGTGAGGAAGCCTGCGCTGACAGCCTGCCCACGCAGTTGGACGATATGTTTTTCCTGCTCGACCCACTGGACGGCACGCGTGATTTCGTCGCCAAGCGCGATAATTTCACCGTCAATATCGGGCTGGTGCACAAACACTATCCGATTGCCGGAGTGATTTATGCGCCGGTTCATGAAAAGCTGTATTTCAGCGGCGCGGATTGCGCTTATCGTCTGCACATTGCGCCTGACGGCAATCTCGATATTCAAGCGGCTGAAAAACTGACAACAGAAAAAATTGACGCGCGCGGCGTGCATATTATTGCCAGCCTCTCGCATCGCAGCGAGAAAACCGATCAAATGATTGCCAGCCTCAATGTCAAAAGCACCATCGCTACCGCCTCTTCTTATAAATTCTGCCTTTTGGCCGAAGGCACGGCCGATTTTTACCCGCGCTATGGCCGCACCATGGAATGGGACACGGCCGCCGGCCAAGCCATTTTGGAAGCGGCAGG
>RFZE01000234.1 GCA_009920875.1 Alphaproteobacteria bacterium
GTTATCAAATCGGCGTCAGTCTCGGCTATTTAAAATTCGCCGATGCCCCCGGGTGGATGCCGTTTTAACGCGCTTGCAGACGCACGCGGCCGGTTTCCTCACCCTTACGCGGGTCGAGCAAAATCAATAGCGGGCCGTCTTCGGTCTTTAATTTCACGATAATCCGCGTATCGCCATTTTCCACGCCGAGCAATTGTCCTGATGCCGGAATGGATATCTCGGTTTCGCCAAAGCCCGGTTTGACGGGAATCGTCTCGGGATTATTAAGCCGCTTAATGACCGTGCCGATAACCACAATGGCGCCGACCACCAGCAAAACGCCAAGACCGATAACCACCACCAAAAGTGTGCGGACATAGCGGCCATTGGGTTGCGGAATATCTTCAGAAGAAGTTTCCGCGAGGCTCGGATTTCCTGTATCTTGAGACATGGTCGATACTCCAAATAATGTGCTCGCCTTCGCCGTCACCTATACGCAAGACGGCGACCGATTGGACAAAACCCTTGCCGCAGCGTCTGATGATTTATCGCGCGCGCGGCTGCAAGAGCTTGTGAAAGCCGGCCATTGCGTTGTCACGCGGCGACAGGCTGACACGACCATAAAAGACCCGTCATGGCGGGTCAAACAAGATGATATTGTCGCCCTCACCTTGCCGCCCCCCGTCGACACGACGGTAAAAGCGCAAAACATCGCACTTAATGTGCTGTATGAAGATGCGGATTTGCTGGTCGTCAATAAACCGGCAAATATGGTAGTGCATCCCGCACCCGGCAGCCCCGACGGCACGCTGGTTAATGCGCTGCTGGCGCATTGCGGCGACAGCCTGTCGGGCATTGGCGGCGAAAAACGGCCGGGCATTGTCCACCGCCTCGATAAAGATACGAGCGGCATTATGGTGGTGGCCAAAAACGATCCGGCGCATCAGGGCTTGTCAGAACAATTCGCCGCGCATGGCCGCGACGGGCGTATGCAGCGGCTTTATCAGGCTTTGGTTTGGGGTGAACCGCTGCCCGCCGCCGGCACGGTGGATGCGGCACTGGCGCGCAGTGCCAATAATCGCAAGAAAATCGCCGTCTCAAAATCTAATGAAGCGCGCCATGCGGTGACCCATTATCGGCGGCTGGAAAGCTATGCCGAAAACCAAGTAAGCCTGATTGAGTGTCGGCTGGAGACCGGACGCACGCATCAAATTCGCGTGCATATGGCGCATATCGGCCATCCGGTGCTGGGCGACAAGCTGTATGGCACGGGCATGAAAATCCGCGCCGTGCACCTTTCCGAGGCGCAAA
>RFZE01000235.1 GCA_009920875.1 Alphaproteobacteria bacterium
GAAAACTTCAAAGGCGAAATGGCTGATGGCTCAAAGCTACCTGAATGGGTCAATGTTGACCCCGATACGGGGCTGACAACCGCTACACCACCTAAAGGTGCGAAGGCAATCGAAATGCGCATTATTGCTGCTGACAGTTCCGGCAATGAGCGCGCCATTGATTTGGTGTTGAACCCCGAGGCCTTGCTTGAAGCCGACCAAGATAACAAGCCGACACGCGAGGAACGCCGAGAAGCTCGACAAGAACGCCGAGAGGCGCGCCAGGCTGAACGTCAAGCGCGCATTGAAGCCCGTGAAGAACGTCGCGCTGAACGTGCTGAGAAGCGTGCATTCCGTGAGTTTTCTCGAAGTAATTCCGAGGTCAGCGTGCTTTCCGATGGCCGCGTTCGCTTTGCTGAGGGATTAACGGCGGCTGGCGAAGGCGCCATGAAGCTGATGCGCATAGTGACAGCACCGGAAGCCGTTACCATTGAAATCACCGATGAAATGCGGGGCGATACGACGCGATATGAAGTGCGCCAGAAAGACGGTTCGGAGGCGCCTGATTGGGTTCAAGTCGATGCAGCAACCGGTGAGCTGGTTATCGAGGCAACCGAAAACCTCGGCATGCTGGAACTGACCTTAATTGCAGTCGATGGTAACAATCAGCGTTCAATCGAACTTGAAATCGACCTCGATGAAATGACCGAAGAAGACGAAGCGGCCGAGGAAACCCTCGATGCCACTGATGAAATAGAGGCTGGAAATGCCCCTGCTGACAATGAACCGGTCAGCTCTTTCACGCCGTTAGACGACCAGATTGATGCAGCCTTGGCGAATAATGATTATGGCCAAGACTTGCAAACTGCTATGCAGACACGTGTATAATACATTCATGAGTAAAAAAATGTTGCGCGCTTTAGCTGTTGTTTTACCGCTTTTTTATGCCTTTCCACTGGCCGCTGAAAATATTTCTGCCCGTGGATTGATAAAAGCCAAGTCACGCGCCGTGTTGGCCAGTGAAATCGGCGCTGTTGTCAACAAAACGCCCTTGCGTAGCGGTGACCAATTCAAAAAAGGCGACCTGCTTATCGGCTTTGATTGCCGACTTTTAAAAAGCCAGAAAGACAAAGTAGAAGCGCAAACAAAGGCATCAAAAGCGCAATTGGCCAATGCGCGCGATCTTGAGAAAATGCGCTCCATTGGCGCGCTCGATGTTACTTTGGCCAAAGCCGATTATGACAAAGCCCGCGCAGAATTAAAAATTGCCAGCCTTAATGT
>RFZE01000236.1 GCA_009920875.1 Alphaproteobacteria bacterium
GAGGTGCCGTGAATAAGCTCAACATTGGGGCGCTTCAGGGTTGGATACCAATCGTTGGAAAATAAAGCGCGCTTGCAGCCGATTTGATAATCGGGTGTGGTTTTGGCAAGCAGATCCGGGTGGTCACGAAACTCTTTGCGGCGGAAAGCATTGGACGCCGCTTGCATTGGCTTGAGTAGCCAATGGCGGGTGGTGAAGCCATAGGTCAGAATTTCAAAGGCTGAGAAGAAAAATCGGCGGCTCAAATTGACGCGGAGCGGAAAGCGTTTGAAAATGCGCTTTTCCCAAGCCGCATATTGGCGATCAAATTTGTGCAAGATCCACGGTGCCGAGCGTTGATAAATATCGACATGCGCCGCTTGTTTGGCGACTTCAGGAACAAATTGAATGGCGCTAGCACCGGTGCCGACCACCGCCACGCGTTTGCCGGTAAAGTCATAATCATGATCCCAATTTGCTGAATGGAAGCTCGCGCCCTTGAATTGTTCAATGCCGTCAAGCTTGGGAATGGACGGATTGGAAAGCTGCCCGCAGGCCGATATTAAAATATCAAAATAGCGCGCTTGCCCGTCGCTGCTTTTCACATGCCAAGATTTTTTCTCGCCATCAAACTGAGCGCTCTCGACCGCCGTGTTGCAGCGCAGATGGGGCCGCACGCCATAATCATCCACCAGATGATTGAGATATTGCTCAATATCGGCTTGCGGCGCATAGCGGCGTGACCATTCGGTCCCCGGCGCGAAAGAAAAGGAATAAAGATGTGACGGCACATCGCAGGCCGCGCCGGGATAGCTATTGGCTTGCCAGACACCGCCAACGCCGTCATTTCGTTCAAAAATAGTGAGGTCGGTAATGCCCGCCTCAAGCAGTTTAATGGCCGCGCCGACGCCGCCAAAACCACCGCCGACAATAGCTGCCGAAATTTCTCTTTTACCGTTTTTGCTCATTATTATCCCTCCAACGCGACAATACCGCTCAATTTTAAACGAGACGATGCGTATTGTCTAGATAAAGCGGGCGGATTGTGCGCCTTGGTGGTTATTTAAGATATTGCTCAATCAGCGCATTAATATAGGCGCGGTCGACGGTTTCAAAGCGGATCAGCACTTTGTACCAAACAGCTCCGTAGAGCGCGTCAATCGAAACATCAATATTAATGTTTTTGGAGAAATCTCCGGCCGCTTGCGCCTCTTTAAAAGCCTGTTTAAGATCACCAGTTCCAACTCCGAT
>RFZE01000237.1 GCA_009920875.1 Alphaproteobacteria bacterium
GCAGCGTGAAAATGGTTCACATCGGCTTGGCCGTTTGGATAGACTTTGGCCAAAAGCGGGATGATTTTCGACAAATCATCAAAATCTTGCCAATCGATCAAAATACCGGCGGCACGGGCAATGGCCGGTAAATGCAATGTGTGATTGGTTGACCCGCCGGTCGCCAGTAAGCCAATCATTCCGTTAACCACGGCTTTCTCGTCAATAATATCGGCCAATGCGCATGGCCGCGCGCCATAAGATGACAGCGCTGCGGCTTGCGCCGTGGCGGCGTGTGTCAGCGCGTCGCGCAAATCCGTATCGGGCGGCACAAAGGCGGCGCCGGGCATATGCAGTCCCATAAATTCCATCAGCATTTGATTGGAATTGGCGGTGCCGTAAAATGTGCATGTGCCGGCGCTGTGATAGCTGTCGCATTCGGCCTGCAATAATTCCTCGCGGCTTGCTTTGCCTTCGGCATAAAGGTTGCGAATGCGGGCTTTTTCAATATTGGGCAGGCCAGAGGCCATTGGGCCGGAGGGCACGAAAATGGCCGGCAAGTGACCGAATTGTAACGCCCCGATGAGCAGGCCGGGGACAATCTTGTCGCAAATACCGAGATAGAGCGCGGCATCAAAGCTATTATGCGATAGCGCAATGGCTGTGCTCATGGCAATGACATCGCGCGAGAATAAAGACAATTCCATGCCCGGTTGCCCTTGCGTGACGCCGTCGCACATGGCCGGCACGCCACCGGCAAATTGCGCCGTGGCATTGCACTTGCGGGCCGCTTCGCGAATCAGATCGGGATAACGGTGATAGGGCTGGTGCGCCGACAGCATGTCATTATAGGCGCTGATAATGGCAATGTTCGGCCAATCACCGCCGAGCAGGGCTTTTTTGTCATGCGCCGGACAGGCGGCAAAAGCATGCGCCTGATTGCCGGCCGACAGTGTGTCGCGGCCTTTCGGCAAATCGCGCGCCGCGGCGACGCCATCCAAATATTGTTGCCGCGTGGCGGCCGAGCGCGCGGTGATGCGCGCGGTGATATCTTGCAATGCGGCGTGCATTATCCGTCCCCCCGCAAAGCAAAAATTTGCAGGCGCGTGCCCAAAATGGTGGCGGCGCGGGCTATCGGGCTGGCTGCCGATGGCGATGATAAGCAATCTTCCAACAAGGAAATTTTACTGTCGCCCTTAATGATGAGAAAAGCTTCGCGGCACAGCGCCAGCATGGCAC
>RFZE01000238.1 GCA_009920875.1 Alphaproteobacteria bacterium
GTGCCTCATCGAATAAATCGGCTGATTTCTTTTTCGCCATAAGGCACTCCGCACTTGCAGTTTGTGATTCGGTTGCTAGTTTACCTGACACAAGCCTTGGGAGGTAGTTCATGAGTAACGTTAATATAGAAAATTCACTCACTTTGCCGTGTGGGGCAGAAATTAAGAACCGAATTTGCAAAGCGGCGATGACCGAGGGGCTGGCCGATGAACAAAACCGCGCCACTGAAAAGCACGTGACGCTGTATTCGCGTTGGGCCGAAGGCGGCTCGGGCATTTTGCTGACCGGCAATGTGCAGATTGACCATCGCTATCTCGAGCGCCCTGCCAATGTGGTGATTGAGGGCGAGCAGAGCAATGAACAAATCTCGCGCCTGCGCGCTTACGCTGAAGCGGGCACGAAAAACAATACGCATTTATGGATGCAAATCTCGCATGCCGGACGCCAAACACCGGCCGCTGTTGCACCAACACCGGTTGGCCCGTCTGATGTGCAGTTGAAAATGCCGGGTGCTGCTTTCGGTAAGCCGCGCGCGCTGGAGCATGATGAAATTCTCGACATTATTCAGCGCTTTGCCCATGCCGCAAAAGTGGCTCAAGAGACCGGTTTTACCGGTGTGCAATTGCATGGCGCGCATGGTTATTTACTGTCTGAGTTTCTCTCGCCGGATGTGAACACGCGCACCGATGAATGGGGCGGTAGCCTTGAAAACCGTGCACGGCTTTTGCTGGAAGCCATTCGTGCCGTGCGTAAAGCGGTGGGTGATAAATTCCCCGTCGCGCTGAAGCTCAATTCGGCTGATTTCCAAAAAGGCGGTTTCAGCCATGAGGATTCAGTGCAAGTCGCCAAATGGTTGAATGATGAAGGGCTGGATTTGCTGGAAGTTTCCGGCGGCACATATGAGCAGCCCAAGCTTGTGGGCCTCGACAATTTGACGCTGAACCCCGATCGCGCCGAATCCTTGCGCGAAAGCACGGTGGCGCGCGAAGCCTATTTCCTCGATTACGCGAAAGACATTCGCGCCGTGTTCAAAAACCCGCTTATGGTGACCGGCGGCTTCCGCACGTTGGCGGGAATGCAGGATGCGCTTGCTTCGGGTGCGATGGACGTGGTCGGCCTCGGCGTCCTCAAGCCCGGCCGGGACACAGAGGAGCACGGTGTAACCCTTGGCGCCGCCGATCTCCGACATCCAGCGCAG
>RFZE01000239.1 GCA_009920875.1 Alphaproteobacteria bacterium
GAGCAAATGTCGCGCGGCCATATGAAGAAGGATTTGCTCGACCAATTATCGGACGGACACGATTTTGACTTGCCGCCGAGCATGGTCGACATGGAGTTCAACCAAATTTGGCACCAATTCGAGCATGAGCTTGAAAACAATCAACAAAAGCTGGAAGACCTCGACAAAAGCGAAGAGGATTTGCGGGCTGAATATCGCGGCATTGCCGAGCGTCGTGTGCGCACCGGATTGGTGTTGGCCGAGGTCGGCAATAATAATGAAATTCAGGTTACGCAGGAAGAATTGAATCAGGGGCTGATGCAGCGTGTGCAGCAATTCCCGGGGCAGGAACAACAAGTGTTTGAATATTTCCAGCAAAATCCGGAAGCGATGGCGCAAATTCGTGCACCGATTTTTGAAGAAAAAGTCGTCGATTTCATCTGTGAATTGGCCAAAGTCAGCGATAAGAAAGTATCGCTGGAAGAGCTGATGATGGAGCCGGGTGCGGAAGAAGCTGAAAAGCCCAAGCCCAAGAAAAAAGCCCCAGCCAAAAAAGCAGCGACGAAAAAAGAACCGGCCAAAAAAGCCGCTGCTAAAAAACCGGCTGCCAAGAAAAAGGCACCGGCCAAAAAAGCAGCTGCCAAAAAGGACGCGGACAAGAAATAAAACAGTACCGCGGCATTTTTGCCTCCTTTAGCACTTGGCGTTTGCGGCAAAACACCCCACATTAGGGGCAGCTAATAAGGAGTCAGAAATGCACGATCCGGTTGATACTTATATGAACACGCTTGTGCCGATGGTGGTGGAGCAATCCAGCCGCGGTGAACGCGCGTTCGACATTTACTCGCGCTTGCTGAAAGAGCGGGTGATTTTTGTCACCGGCGGTGTCGAAGATTATATGGCCAGCCTGATTACGGCGCAGCTTTTGTTTCTGGAAGCGGAGAACCCGAA
Source organism: Alphaproteobacteria bacterium (assembly GCA_009920875.1). Classification (GTDB taxonomy): domain Bacteria; phylum Pseudomonadota; class Alphaproteobacteria; order RS24; family RS24; genus UBA8337. Next base: position 931 of record RFZE01000239.1, read on the forward strand.
AAAGGAAATCTCCATGTATATCAACTCGCCGGGCGGGGTGGTGACATCCGGCATGGCGATTTATGACACCATGCAATATATTCGCGCACCGGTGGCCACTTTGTGCATCGGCCAAGCCGCCTCTATGGGCTCTTTGCTGTTGGCAGCGGGAGAAAGCGGCATGCGTTTCGCGCTGCCCAATGCGCGCATTATGGTGCACCAGCCTTCCGGCGGGTTTCAGGGGCAGGCTTCAGATATTGAACGCCACGCGCA
>RFZE01000240.1 GCA_009920875.1 Alphaproteobacteria bacterium
ACTTGTGCCAGCAAACTTGTCGGTATTTGGATAAAGCGTGTGCCACGGCGCAAAATCGCCGCCGCAAAGCCGGTCAAATCGCCAATCACACCGCCGCCAAAAGCGACAATACAGTCATTGCGTTCGATTTTTTTGTCGAGCAGCCAGTCGCAGACGCGCTCAAGATCGCCGAATGATTTGGTCGGCTCGCCTTCCGGCAATATCATTGTGTCGGATTCTATTTGGGCATCGGCCAAGGCTTTTTGCAAAGCGGGCAAATGCGCGGCTGCGACGGCGCGGTCGGTGATAATCGCCAGTTTTGGCCGGTTCAAAAGCGGCGCTATCAGCTTTGCGGCATCGCCAAGCAGACCGCTGCCAATGACAATATCATAGCTGCGATTGCCTAGTTGAACAGGCACGGTTTGTCGAACAGGTGAATGCGAACTCATCTTTCTGCTTTCTCACCTGTCAGCCTTACGCAAAGCGGGCGGTTTTGTCCAGCCATCGCTTTCATGCCTCGCGCGTTTGGTCAAATTGCTGAACCGCCTCAATTATCTGCGTCACTGCCGCATCATGGGCGCGGTCGGACAGCGCAATCCGGATATCGGCGTCGGCATAAACCGGCGCGCGCTCTTGCATCAATGTCTCAAGTTTTTGCCTGATATCCACACCGGCCAGCAATGGCCGCTTGCCGGGTTTGCGTTTGACCCGCCTTTCCAGCTCGTCAATCGGCACATCCAGCCAAATGGTAATCGCGCTTTCGGCCAGCAGTTCTCGGGTTTGCGCGTCCATGAATGCGCCGCCGCCAAGTGCCAACACTTGCGGCCCGCGCGCGACCAGCCTTTTAATCACCCGGCGTTCGCCATCGCGGAAAGCGGCTTCGCCATGATTGGCGAAAATATCGGCAATCGGCATGCCGGCGGCTTTTTCGACTTCGGCATCGGCATCGTGAAAAGGCAGTTTCAACACTTTGGCCAGCCGCCCGCCAAGCGAGGATTTACCCGCCCCCATCATGCCGAGCAGAACAAGCGGTCTGGCGGGCGCATGATGGGCGCTTGCCGCTTCCGGCAATGGTGTTTCCGCTTCCCCCGTCATCTCTGCCTCGCTTTACTGTTACGGCCTGTCTGTGCCAATCATGGCTGCTTACCGCAAATTACAACAA
>RFZE01000025.1 GCA_009920875.1 Alphaproteobacteria bacterium
AATCTTCATCTCGCCGTGGTCGGTGATATTGGGCGCGCCGAATTGCGTCGCCTCATGCGCGATATATTTTTGCCCTTGCCACGCCACACGACATTAGCGAAAACCGAAAAAACAGCCATTCGACAAGGCCCTTTGAGCCGCCATATTGAGCGCGCCGGGCCGCAGACCAGCATTGTTTTTGCGCAAAAAGGCCTCGACCATCATCACCCGCTTTTCTTTGCCGATTTTGTGATGAACTCGATTTTGGGGGGCAGCGGATTTTCTTCCCGCTTGACCGAACAAGTGCGCGAAGCCCGTGGCCTCGCCTATAGTGTTTATAGCGGCACATCCAATTTCGAACATGCCGCCATGTGGAACGGCTCTGTCGCCAGCGACAATAAAACGGCACAGCAAGCAATGGATGTCATTCGCGCCGAAATGCGGCGCATTGCCGATGAGCCGGTGAGCGCCGAAAGATTGGCGGCGGCGAAAACCTATTTGACGGGCAATTATGCCTTGCGCTTTGACAGCGGGTCGAAAATCGCCTCGCAAGTTTTGGGTGTGCAATTAAACGGTTGGCCACTCAGCTATTTCAAAACCCGCAATGCCAATATCGCTCAAGTGACCATTGCCGATGTGCAGCGCGCGGCGCAGCTATTGACACCGGACAGGCTGCTGCTTGTCTCGGTCGGCGGCACAAAAATTACGCTTGATTGATTGCGTCACCCAGCGCGGCGCGATACGCTCAACCCATGTGGTTTTTACCCCTTTATGACGAAAATCCGAGCTTTCGGAAGCCGATTTTGACCTATGCCATTATGGCGCTCTGCGTGTTCTGGTATTTCGGCTATCAAATCAGCCAGCCGCCTGAAGCGATTTTGGAGTATGGCTTTATTCCGGCGCGGTTTTTTGCCGATTATGATCCAAGCTTTGAATATGGGGTAAGCCCCCTGCCCGTGCTGATAACCTTCATCACCACCATGATAAGCCATGGCGGATTAATGCATATTTTCGGCAATCTCTATGTCATGTATTTGCTGGCCGATAATGTCGAAGACGCCATCGGCCATGGCCCGAAATTTATCGTTTTTGCGCTCATTACCGGCACGATTGGCACGGTCGGGCACGGGTTTTCCAATCCCGACAGCACCACACCCTTGGTCGGATTAAGCGGCGTCTGCTCAGCGATGATTGGCGCTTATATTTTACTGTGGCCGCGCGCCAATATCAAAACCTTGGTCGGATTCTTCGTCTTCTTTCGCAGTTTCAATATTCCTGCCGTACTGATTTTTGCCTTTTGGCTGTTCGGCCAATTGAGCGGCTTTCTAAACCCGCAAGGCAATGTCGCTTATGATGTGCATCTTTACTCTATGGTCGCCGGCATGGTGTTGATCCCGTTTTTTAAACGCCCGCACGTCAAATTTTTCCAAAAACCGCTAACCCGGGCTTTCAGTCGCGATAATGAGCCTTTACATGTGCCAAATATTGGCGGACGCAAAAAGCCGCCACCGCGTCGCATTGACCCGAATGACGGGAAAAACCCGTGGAATAGAGACTAAGCGACAAGATTGGGCATTGAGAAGCGTGAAATTTGTGCCGCGCTTTGCTAAGATGACGCCCTGTTTGGGGGTTGTCTTGCCATATCTGAAGCGTCTTGTTCTGCGTTTGCAAAAATTCCTTTTTCCCTTGGCGGTGCTGCTGACGGCGGTGTTTCTGCAATTATGGCAGCCCTATCCGGTCGAATTCACCCGCAATTTGGTGTTTGACCAATATAATCGCTGGCACCCCCGCAGTGAGGAAAACAGTCCCGTCGTCTTTATCGATATTGACGAAGCCAGCCTTGCCAAATTGGGTCAGTTCCCATGGCCGCGCAGCACCTTTGCAACAATGGTTGAGAAAATGACCGGCTATGGCAGTGCCGCGATTGCTTTTGATATTTTGTTTACCGAAGCCGACCGCACCGCACCAAGCGAGATTTTACCGATCTGGAAGGGCTTGCGTATTGCCGGCGGCGCACAAGACTGGCCAAGCCTGCGCGCCACCATTAATGCACAAATCATCAATCCTGATGATGCCTTTGCGCGCGCCATGAAAAATGCGCCGGTGATCATGGCCACCATGATGAGTGACGAAGCAACAGGGCGGCCGATGCCCAAAGCCGGTATTGCGCTGCGCGCGCAGAGCCTTGATGACAATGAGGGCGGTCTTGACCCGACGCGCCTGCTGCCAAACAGTGAATTTGCCATTCAAAACCGTAATATATTGGACGAAAGCGCCGTCGGTCTTGGTGCCATTAATGCGCGCATTGACGATGACGGCATTATCCGCCGCGCGTCGCTTTTGTTTCGTGCCGATGACAATATTTATCCCAGCCTCGCGCTTGAAAGCTTGCGGGTCGCGCAAGGCGCCGGCTCCATTGTCTTGCGCGCCTCTGATGTGCGTGGCGAGGGAACTTACACATCGGGTTTTGGCTTGTCGCGCTTGAAGGTCGGGCAAATCGTCACCCCGATTGAGCCCGATGGCAGCATGCGGCTTTATTTCGCCGCCAGCGAAGATATTCAAACCGTCTCGGCCTATGAAATTCTTGAAGCCGATTTCGACATGACGCGCCTGGCCGGGAAAATTGCCTTTATCGGCACCAGTGCGGCGGGGTTGAAAGATATTCGTGCGACGCCGATAAATCCGGCCACCCCCGGGGTAGAAGTGCATATTCAGACCGTGCAGCAAATGATTGCCGGCACTTATTTGAAACGGCCTATTTGGGTGCAGCTATATGAAGCACTGGCCACTGTGATGATCGGCATGGTGTCGGTGTTTATGGTGTATCGGTTTTCCTTGGGGCCCAGCTTTGTATTTTTTACCTTTGCCTTGGTCGGCGGCAGCGCCCTGTCATGGCAACAATTTACGGATAATTTATTATTGATTGATCCGGCATTTCCGGCGTTTTCGGTTTTCCTGACCTTCCTGACCGCCGCCGTTTTACATTTTATCGAAACGGCACGCGAGCGATATGAAGTGCGCAATGCATTTCAATATTATTTGGCGCCCGATATGGTTGAGCAAATTGCCAGCGACCCGAACAAGTTGAAACTGGGCGGTGAGACGCGTGACCTAACGATTTTATTTTGTGACATTCGCGGCTTTACCAGCATCTCAGAAGCATTTGCCGATGAACCGGAAAAGCTGACCCATATCATCAATATCTTCCTCACCGGCCTGTCGCGCGTCATTCAAGAGCGCAGCGGCACCATCGATAAATATATCGGTGACAATATTATGGCTTTTTGGAATGCACCGACCGAGGTTTCCCAACATGGTTATGAAGCGTGCAGCGCCGGCTTAGCCATGCTGGAGGCATTGAATGAGGTCAATCGCACTTTAAGGCAAGACCCGTTTTTGGGCGGCTTTGAGCAGGAGATACGCATAGGTATCGGCCTTAATTCGGGCCCAACATTGGTCGGCAATGTCGGTTCAGACCAGCGCTTTAATTACTCTGTTATGGGCGATACGGTGAATGTCGCGGCGCGCTTGGAAGGACAAACCAAAGATTATACGCAAACCATTTTAATCGGCGAAACCACTTATCAAGATGCGCAAACCGCCATTAATGCTGGCCGACCCCCGATTGCTTTTCTGGAAATGGATCTGATTGCCTTGAAAGGCAAAGCCTTACCGGAACGTATTTTTGCCGTTTTGGGCGACGAAAAAATGGCGCAAAGTGAGGCTTATCAGTCACTCAAAAAGGCGCAACAGGCACTTCTGGCGAGCTATCGCGCGCAAGATTGGGATGTTGCCGAAAAGTCAGCCCGCGACATGGCTGATGCATATCCCGAACTTGCTGACTATTATGACATGCTGGTAAATCGTATAAAGGCTTACCGAGATAATTCACCGGGGTCAGATTGGGACGGGCATTTTATTGCCCTGACAAAGTAAGCAGATATCGCGGAGGCTTTGGACAGCTTATGCAATTAGTTTTTTGGGGGACGCGCGGTTCACTGCCGATGAACACACCAAATCACCGCATCTTCGGCGGCAATACATCTTGCGTCAGCATCGGCGCCGATGACACGTTGATTGCTTTTGACGGCGGCTCGGGCTTGGTCAATTTGGGCACTGAAATAATTGCCGATGGGCGTCGTGAAATCGATATTTGTTTTTCGCATTTTCATGCCGATCATATTTGTGGCCTGCCCTTTTTCAAACCGCTCTTCAATGCCGATATGACGGTGCGTTTGCATAGTTTCGGAACGCAGGCGGCCAGCCTGCGTGACGCCTTGAACGGCTATTTGCAAGACCCGATATTCCCGATGGGATTGGAGGATTTTGAAGCCGATTTACAATTCATCCATCATGATGCGGAAGACACATTGAGCTTTGGCAACATAACCGTCACCGCCCTGCCGATCCCCCATCCGGGCGGCGCCCATGCTTTAAAAGCCAGCACCGGTGACAAAAATTTCATCTATGCGACCGATACGGAACACACGCCGTCGGAACCCAATCAAAACCTCATTGCCTTTATGCATAAAGCCGATTTGGCGGTTTATGACTGCACTTATGATGATGATGAATTTGCCACACGCGGCGGCTGGGGGCATTCGACCTGGCAGGAAGGGCTACGCCTTGCGGCGGCCGCCAAGGTTAAAAAATTCGGCATTTTTCATCATGAGCCGGACCGCACGGATGACATGTTAATAGAGATAGAAAAACAGGCCAAAACCATGCAGCCAAGCAGTTTCGTAACGCGCGATTTTATGCGCGTTGAAATATGAACCACGGCCAATTTTCGCGTGAGAATCATGCATTTTTCGACTAAAGTTTAGCGCATGGAACGCACATTGCGCATTTTGGCTCGCATGTTTGAGCAAAACGGCACGCTTTACATCGGCGCCGCCATTGCGGTTATTGTGCTGATTGTTTTGGTCACAATGGCGCGCCGCATGCGCGTCAAAGCGGCCACCCAAGCGAGCGCCGACAATACGGTTAAATCGCCCATGGCGGCTGACGATATTGAACTCACCATGATTGATGACGCCGCGCCATCGGGCGGTGATGAGTCTGTGGTTTTCGAGCTTGATGAGACGACGACGGAACAATTCAATCCCGATCAACTCGACCAAGCCACGGCGCATCAATTTGATATTGATGACGATGCGCTGGACGATATTGATGACATCACCATTCCGAAAGTCGGTGAAGCACCGCCGCCACGCAAGCCGCGTTTCTTCAGCGCCTCTTGGCTGCACCGCGAAAAGAAAAAAGAAACCGTGCCGGCACCCGCTGATATGGCGACGGCCGATGCACGCACAATGGACAGCGCTGCCGAATGCGCGCGGCTGGCGGAGATTGAGCGCAATATGTTGGCACTGCGCGAGCTTTATGAAGCGGGGCTGATTGCGCCTGAGGTTTATGTGCTGAAAGCGCGCGAATTTGCCGGCCAATCGGCCTAGCTGGGCCTTTTGAAGATGACCAAGCAAAGTGGATTTTCGCTTGTTGAACTGACCACGACATTGGCGATTATTGGGATTATTTCCGCCGCCCTCATCGCCGTGATGAACAATCTCAACACGCAAAGCGAACGGATGAATTCGCAAACCGAATTGCTGGTCGGCGGACGGCAATTATTTGCCTTGGTCGAGCCTTGGGCCGCGCTGGCCGGACATAAACAGGCCAATCCGAATTTACCGCAAAACAAGGCTTATGAAATCGTCAGCAGCAGCCATGTGAAGTTTTGCTATGATCTCGATGGCGCAAGTCGCCAACAAAGAGAGTTTCGGCTGCGCGACCGAAAATTACAGGAGCGCATTGAAGATAATTTCGGCTGCACAGTGGTGCCCAATGAAAATGGTTGGGTCGATGTCAGTGAACCGATTATTCGCTCTTTGACTTTTTCCGATAGTGACGGCAGCGATTATTCGCTCGATATGCGCTTGGAATTGGAGAAAATTGTTCCCGGCACAAATGAAACGACAACCAGTGTCATGCGGCGGCGTTTCAATCTGTTTGCCATGACAATTTATTGAGACATATGAAGCAGCATCAAGACAAACACAACGAACAAGGCTTTGCCCTTTATCTGGCCATTGGCTTTATCGTGCTCATTTCATTATTGGCCGGCTCGGTCGGCACGCGCCTCAACATCGCCGCTTTGGGCGAAGCGCGTCAAAGCGATCGGCGCATTGCGCTTGACGATGCCGAAGCCAGTCTTGGCGAGGCATGGCTCACTTTGTCGGCGCAATTCGCGCTGGATGAAACTTGGCCTGCTTCGGCCAGTTCGGCCAGCGATGTCGATCTTATTGCCGACCGCAGCAAATGCCTGGGGCCACATGAGACGACACTGACCAGTTTTTATGCTTCACAAAGAGCCAGCACCGGCGACCGCGCGCGGCGTTTCTTCGTCAAACGCGACGGCAATACATATCGCCTTTACGGCTGCGGCTTTGATGAAAAAGGCACACGTATTGCCTTCGGCCTTTACGATGTTTCGGGAAACAATCTCACCCTAAATCGGCTGCGTCGATATTGACCGGCGCTACGGCGTTTTCAACTTCTGGAAAAAATTACGCGACCGCACCATGCGGCGCCCGCTTGGGCTTATCAGCGTCAAGCTGGCGCCATAGCTAATGGGGCTGACACCGGCCGTAATGGTTAAGGTCGAGGCCGCCGGCGCATAGCCATTATCGGTGAACAAAACCGCCAAACCTAAATTATCGGCATCCGCCTCAAAATCATAATCGGCCGTTACCGGCAAGCTGCCATTGCGTTGAAATTGCACAGCCAATTCATTCATCACGCCATCGGCAATAAGCCCCATACGCGCTTGCGTCCAGCTCGTCTCCATAATGGCGCGATTGGCACTGACCATGGAAATCGTGCCGATAATGCCGGCCGTTATGACGGTCAAGGCAACCATGACTTCGACCAGAGAAAAGCCGCCTTCGCGGTGCCGGCTAATTGACGTCATAATAGCGTGCCGAATTGACGGGCATTTCCCCGGCTTTTGGCGTGATGACTTCCGGTGCCAAGAATATCACCATTTCTTGCGAGTTTTTGGCATCCGAGCTGGTGCCGAGGAATGAGCCGAAAATCGGTATGCCGGTCATGCCGGGCAGGCCGTTTCGCGATTTTGAATTATCTTCCGTATAGAGCCCGGCCAATACAATCACATCACCCGGCGCAGCAATAAATTCAGTGTTTATTTTGCTCTGAATTTTGTCGGAATTGGCGTCTGCGGTGAGGAAGAAATCATCATTAAAAGCAATTTTAAGCCGCACATGGTCATTGAGCGGATTAATGGTCGGCGTCACCGTCAGGCTCAGCGTCGCTTCGCGCGGTTCATAAGTGGTTGTCTCCTCACCCGGAACGGTTTGACCGCCCGGCGTCACCACCGGCGCAGAGGTTGAGGTAATCGGCAAATAACGCGTTTCCGATTTTTCAATCTGTGCTTCACAGCCATCCAAAGCCAAAATTGTCGGGCTCGAAACTTTGCGACCCAAACTATTGCTTTCCATAAAGTCGATGGTCCAAGCCAATCCAAGGCGGAAATTATTCAGCGTGAATGTATTTGCCGCCGCCGCCCGATTGGCGAAATTCAGCGCCCCACCAATACCGATAAGGCTGTTATCGCGCACCTCAACCAAATTCGGCAATTGGCTTTTGACCGTATCGGGCAAAGCACCAATATCGGGATCGGTTTTGGCTGCCGTGCGCACGGCATTTTCGAGCTTGCTTTGCAGTTGCCGTTGCCAGTTTTTGGCCACATTGACCATAAACACTTCGACCAAGACTTGCTTATCAGGCTTGTCAAAGCTTTCCATCAACTCGGAGACAAGCTCAATATCATGGCGGAAACCGGTGATAATCACCGTATCGCCGACAGCCGTTACGGTCGGACGGCGGAAAGAGGAATCGGTCAGGAATATCGGCGTCACCGGATTTTCAACTTGGTTCGGCGCATCACCATTGGCGGTTGGCGCAGCAGCCGTTTGAGCGTTGTCCGCCGCCTGTGTCGCCGCCGTGTTTTGCCCTGCCACCGTTTCCGCCGGTTCGGCCGCCGGCACCAAATCCGTGGCAATATCGGTCACGTTGGAACTGACCAATGCTTCTTGTAACGGGTCAAACAAAGGAAGCCCTTCTTCGGCTGCTTTTTGAGCTCGCTCTTCGGCCTCACGCGCTGCGTTTTCGCGGGCAATGCGCTCAGCTTCAGTGCGCTCTTCCGCCGCTTTTTCGGCCGCAATCGTTTCTTCCGGATAAAGCTGCTCGAAATAGCCGGTCAATTCGGTCTGAATCTCGGTCACGCGATCGCCGCTGTCGCCATCGCAACTGGCTGCGCCCTCGCTATTGAAGATGGTGAATTTCTCGGTGAAAATCGGTTCCGTGGTTTTCAAATTGGCATCGCGCACCACACGACCGCGCAATTCTTCAGCATTGGGCACATCAGCGAAATCCGGCTGTTGCATTGTATTGCGCGGCGCCTCAGCGACACTGTCAGCCGTATCAGCCGACACGCCGGCTACGGTTTTGGACGCCGTGTCGGCTGCAAGGCGCACCATGACGTCATCGAGTAATTGTTGTTTAGCGGCGCGTTCAGATGCCAGCAAGGCGAGTGCTTTATCAACATCTTCCAATTCAAATTGCGCGGTTTGCGTCTTGGTTGCTTGCTCCTGCCTGTCTGTTGCATGCTCGAGGTCAAGCGCATCAAGGTCGCGCTCATTTTGCAAAGCGGTCTCCTTAAAGGCGACAATGGCACCGGCGACAGCCGGCGAATGGTCGTCCTCAATAATCGCATCATTGGTCAAAGAGCGCACGCGACCGGCATCATCAGGATGCTGGAAATAATTTTGATAAATCTGTCTGAGCGCTGCCGTATCATTTTCCAATGAGCTTATTTTACGTAAATTGCGCGCACGCCGATTGTGCAATTCGGCGGCCGCCACCGCATCATCAACCCGTTCGGAAAACTCGGCACGCGTATAAAACCGCGCCACGCCCATTTTACGGTCATAGGCCATAGCCAAACCATAATTATCAATGAGGATATCAAAAATATCGAGCGCATCGGCGCGCGAAATATCCAAACTTACCTTTTGCGGTGCTGCATTGACGGCAGGCGACAAATAGACCTGCATATTGATGGAGCGCGCCAATGATTTCAGGGCCGTCGGCAAACGCAATCCGGCCAGATTGACACTCAATGTGCGCGACCCGACCTCATCGGATAAATCATCCATGCGGCCGAGCGATACGCCGGTATTGACGTCATTACCGACAAACAGAAAACTTTTTTCCAAAGAAACATATTCATCTTTACGCGCCAGCTCATTGCGCCCAAATAAAGCCAATGCGCCCAACTCGCTATTATCGGTCAAACCGATAATCGTCGTCGGCTCAGCCTCAGCATATTGCTGCTCCAAATCGGCAATAAAACCTTGCAGCATTTTTTCATTGGCAATTTTAAAGCCCTGTAACGTCAAATCACGCGATTTGGAATGGCGCATATCCATCTGATCGAGCAATAATTTTTCCATATTGTATTTGGACAAAACCGAGCGCCGCTGTCGCCGAATGGTTTCGCTGCGCTTATCAAGCGCTTTGATCTGGCTTTCTAATGAGCGCTTGCCGGACAAAAGCTGGCCATTGCCGCGCGAACCGACCGACAAATCAACTCCCAAACCCGTCATATCGGTAATCGAAGCGGCCACCACATCATCGGCAATATCTTCGACTTCAATTAAGGCCGGCACCCGCACTTGTAAAAGCTCGCGGCGCGGCGGAAGCGGTTTTAAATGCGCTGCGCGCTTTGTATCAACACCTTCCAGAACGGCTTGTTCGGCGCGCACGGCCGCGCGCCGGTCATCAAAACGCTGCACCGCGCCGGCCAGCGTCAAGTCGCGACCTGTGCTGACGCCGCAGCCATAAACATTGACGCATAGCGCGCCGACAATGGCGAGGCGTATAAACTTTTCAGGTACCGTTACTTTACGCAAAACCTGTTCTCCGTCGGCCAGCCTATTTCGGTCGCCGTAAATTACCCGTGGCGCGCACTTCAGTGATTTTGCCAATCGCCTCGGTAATCACCTCGCGTGCAATATCCGCCATATAGCGATTGATCCATTCCTCAATCAGTGGCCGGACAACTTGTGCCACGGCCAGCTTAATCGTGTCTTGCGAGCGCTTTGTGTCAAACACGCTGGAATAGCGCAAAAACTCTGCGCGCAGCGCAATGGTCGCTTCTTCGGTGATGGCCAAATCGAGCCCACGCATAAAGTGCTGTATATCGCGGTCTGACATGGCAGCTTTCTGGTCACCGTCACGCGCTTGCAAATCGCTTTCCAAGCTGGTTTCAGCCTGCTGCAGCAACTCCTTAATGGCGCGCTTATAATCATCTTCCGTTCGCAAACTGTTCATGTTTTCCCTCGTTGAAAAACGAATCTCTTTCGCCTTTCAAAGTATAAAGCCGTTTCGGTAACAGGTGATGCAAAATCGGTGGATTATTGCGCTGCGGATAATAATTGTGGCGCAAAGAACAGCCATAAAAGCGCTGCAGGGGTCAGAAAACAGCCAAAAGGCAATTGCGCGGGGGCGGTGTCGGCATTTTTGCCACGCGCCGCCAAAATGGCCATAATACCGACAAAAGCGCCGCTGAAACTTGCCGCAAAGAGAATCGGCAGCAGACTAATCGGCCCCAACCAAATGCCCAACATGGCCATTAATTTGACATCGCCAAAGCCCATGCCGTCATGGCCGCGCCATAATTTATAAGCCGCATTGATGATGTAAATCAGAAGAAAACCGGCGATGCCGCCAAGCGCCGCATCCGCCCATAAGGGCATGCCCGGTGCGCCAAGCAGCGCCAATGCAAAACCCAAAGCGGCCCCACCCAAAGAGGCCCAATCGGGGATAATGAAAGCATCCATATCGGTCAAGAAAATGACCACCATCAATAGGATAAAGGGGATAAACACGGCAAAAAACATGCTGTCCAATTGTTGCCAAGCAAGCAGAACCAGCCCCGCCATGGCCAATTCGACATAAAGATAGCGCCGCGGCAAAACCTGCCCGCAACAGCCGCTGCGGCCGCTGTGACGCAGAAAACCGAAAATGGGAAGATTGTCGAAAAAACCAAGCCTTTTCCCACAATGGAAACAGGCTGAGGGTTGCTTGACCCAATCCTCTCCCGCCAGGGTGCGCAAAGCGGCAACATTGGCAAAACTGCCAAGACAGGCACCGATAATGCCCCATAATATCAAAACCGAAAAGCCGTCACCCATATTGGAAACCCGCAACAGTTATGGCCGGTCGGCACTTAGGCTCTGGCCAAATTTTGGAAGCCCCAGTATAAACAGAATAATCATTGTCGTGTAGCGTCGTAATATTGAGTGTTTGCTGTCTATGTCCGAACCCGAAAAACCCGCCCCCATCGATAACCCGGTTTATCGCTATCTCGACGAATTACCGAAAGAATATCGCATATCTGACTTTCATATGCGCTCCGGCAGCCCATTGGCCATTCGCGTCAATGGTGAGATTCAAATCATGCAAGATTGCCCGATAACCCATGACATGCTCGATGGCGTGTTTCGCCATGAATTGGGGCAAGAGCTGTATGACATATTTGACGAAAAAAAAGACGTCGATTTTGCCATTACGGTGAATGGGGCACGCTTTCGTGCTAATGGCTATCACACGCTGAATGGTTGGGGGCTTATTTGCCGGACTATTGTTACTGAAGTGCCGAACATCGACCAACTCGGCCTGCCACCCGCCGTGCACTCGGTCTTGAACGAGAAAAAGGGGTTGGTATTGGTGACCGGTCCGACAGGCTCGGGTAAGTCGACCTCGCTAGCCTCTATGATCAATAAAATTAATCGCGAGCGCGCCGAGCACATCATCACCATTGAAGATCCAGTTGAGTTTGTTCATTCAGAAATAAAATCGATTATTTCGCAACGAGAGGTTGGCCGCGATACGGTCAGTTTTGCCTCTGCCTTGAAAGGCGCGCTGCGCGAGGATCCCGATATTTTGCTGCTCGGCGAGATGCGCGATTATGAGACCATCTCGCTGGCATTGACAGCAGCTGAAACCGGGCATATTATTAAAACGCAAAAGCGGCGGCCGCATCGGAGCGTTTGAAGTCATGGTTTGCGTGCCAGCGATTAAAAACCTTATTCGCGAAGACAAAATTCCACAAATTGCAACAGTAATGCAAACAGGCGCCCAATTCGGCATGATTACCATGGAAAAATATGTCGACGAACTTGAAAAACAGGGCCTCGTAGCCTTTGAGGACGATTAAACCTTAAACGGCGCTAAGTTTCATATTGTTCGGTAATTTTTTTTGGTCGGCTAAGCGGAGCCTATTTTATTGATCATTGTTCTAGCGCCGAGGTTGCGTGAGAAGTAGCTTTCTCCAAGAGCCGAACCTAGTGATGACTGCCGCCGCTAAAAAGCGATAAAATACTTTCAAACAACGGTGTTAAGACGAATTAAGGAAACGCCATATAAAAAGAGCGCCGCGCAATCACGGCGCTCTTCAAATTAACAAAACACAACTTAGAAGTTGGTAATAGTATTAGACATTTTGGTGAGGCGACCAGAATTGCCGTCTACCTTCGAACAGAAGTATACATCTATGTGCGCCACGGTATCCTTAACGCGGATAATGACATCGCCATCCTCACTATCAGCAACGAGATCAACACAGGCAGCCGAACCATCGTTGGCTATGTCAGCATCACTGGATACAGCCAAAATTGTAGCATCTCCTGAACGTGATTGATTATAAGGGTTTTTAAAAGTTTCAAAAGGGTGGTCTTCGGAGCCAAGCCCAGCAAAACAGCCGCCTGCAGCTACAGCCGTAGCAGCGTCTGTCGAGGTAGACAGACTTGCCATGCTGCATTCGCTTGGATCAACATCGATACCAGCAGAACGAATTGTTTTGGCATTAAGTAACCACTGATGAACAGCTTTACTATTATTTTCGGTCACAGATTTTTTCGTGCTGTCAATGTAACCTTGGTAACCGACAACGCCAACGGCGGCCAGCACACCAATAATCGCAACAACAACCAGAAGTTCAATAAGGCTAAAGCCTTTTTCGCTTTTTGCGCGAATGTTCATGGGAACTCTCCTCTATTTACAGACGCGCCTAAGCGCGAAACCCAACAGGGTTAATAAACTTCAAAATTCTGCTTTTGGCAACCGATTTTGACAAATTTTTTAATGCCATGTCGCTCAAAAACACCTAGTATAAAGGGGTTTTTTCAAGGGTTTTGGTATGGCTTTTCAATTCAAACGCGACCGTGGTGATAATATTACACTGATACTTGCAGGTGATATTGATTTGGAGGTTACGCCGGAAATTAAAACCCAGCTTTCCAGCCAATTAGAAGATGCTGCCTCGCTCACGATTGACGCGTCAAATATCAGTTATTTGGACAGTTCAGGCGTTTCAATACTGGTCATTGCCATGCAAAACAGCAAACAAAAGCAGATTGTTTTTTCCATCAGCAATATGAGCGATGAAGCAATGCGCGTCTTGCAATTGGCCAAATTAGACAAGATTTTACCCATTAAGGCCACGTCAGGGCCGGCTCAACTGGTTGATATTGATGTATTTTCCAAAACCGGTGAGGCTGATAGCGCCTTGGCATCGCAAGTTGCCAAACCGGCAGAGCCGGAAGATTCGCCTGCCACCACCTCTAACGATGATGACTTAATTGCCGCGCTTGCCAGTGGCGATATGGCCGGTGGTGACGTGGCCGGTGGCGATATGACGGTTGACGCGACTGATGATGGTCAGACTGTTGACGACACCCCGCCTAACGAGCCTTCTGAGACGGCAAAGTCGGACGCATCGGGCGCCACGCCCGAAGCTGCCGAAGCGGCGGTTGAACCGGCAAGCGATACCGAAAAACCGCCAGAGGCGCCGCGCGCAGTGCCGCCTGCGCCTGATAAAAACAGTGAAGGCGGTGGCGGAGGGGGCTTCACGCCGGGCACGTTCGGCTGAGCTTATGCCGGAGGCCAATAAACAACTCGAGATTGTTTACCGCATGATGTCGGCCTTTGCCTCCAGTTCCGACATCGGACAAACCCTTTATGAAGGTCTTGATTATATTCGAGAAGAAATCGGCGCAGAAGCAGCCAGCTTCTTCATGCTACAGGAAACCGGTGATGTTTTGCGCTGCGACGCCTGCATCGGCCCGACCGATATTACCGGCCTGGAAATACCGGCCGATCAAGGCATTGTCGGCGCCGTGACCCAAAGCGACGAAATGCGTTATGTGCGCGACACCGCCGAGGACAGCGATTTTACCGGCGCGGTTGACGCCAAGACCGGCTTTGTCACCAAATCGATGATTTGCGTGCCGGTATCGGGCAATGGCAAACGGTTTGGCGCGCTGCAATTGATCAATCGTCTCGACGGCGCTTTGTTCAGCGCCGATGATGCCGCCCTTGTTTCGGTTTATGGAAAAAGCGCCGCTTTGGCTTTGGCCAATTCTCAAATGACCAAACGCATGGTCGAAGCTGACAATTTCCAGCGCGACTTGCGCATGGCGTCGCGCGTGCAAGAAAGCCTGTTTCCCAATGCCGATTTCGACTTTATTCACGGCGTGAATATCCCGAAAAAGGGCGTTTCAGGCGATCTCTATGATTATGTGTCGCGCGACGGGCAAATTTATTTCTGCATGGCCGATGTTTCCGGCAAAGGCACAGATGCTGCGCTGGTTATGGCCAAAACCCACAGCTTGTTTCGTTCGCTCAGTCGCAATATGCCGGCCGTTAATGAATTGGCGGCGCGCATGAATGGAGAATTGGTGGAAACCGCCTTTAACGGCATGTTCGTAACCGCCATTATCGGCCAATATGATCCGCAAAGCGGCGCCATGCAGTGCTGCAATGCCGGTCATGAGCCGGGGCTGCTGGTCGATGGCACGGGCCGATTTTCTTACGTCGAAGCCAGCCTGCAGCCATTGGGCATTCTTGACTTTGCGCCGCATGAGATTGACGTCGAACACCACAGCCTCGAAGCGGCGCGGTTTTTCTGCTATTCCGACGGCATCACTGAAGCCGAGCTTAATGGTGCCATGTTGGGGGCAACCAAATTGGCCGCCATATTGGCCGAGCAAATGAGCTTCTCAATCACCGATCAAGTGAACCATACGGTTGAGGTGGTGCGCCAAAAGGCCGGGCACTTATCCGATGATTTGACGCTTCTTGGCTTGGGCTGCGCGCCGCTCAAATCGGTTGGCGGCAATCCGCGGGTGACCATTGTCGAACCGACACCGAACGAAGAAGAGTTGATTTTCAATATTTCCGTGACCAATGAAGTGCCTGAATTGCGCCGTTTGCGGCGTGAAATTGAGAACACATTGGCCGAAACACAGGCGCGCAATATTGTCATGAATGTGTGCCTCGCCGTTGATGAAGCAACGCAAAACATTATTCGCCATGCTTTTCCCGAAAATATGAGCGGCCATATTGAAATCGGCGGTTATATTGCCGCGCAAAAATTGCATATCAGCATTACCGACACAGCGCCTTTAATCGACCTTGCGCAAGTAAAACCGCGCGAGCTTGACGATATTCGCGATGGCGGCTTGGGCACGCATCTCATTATGGAAGTTTCTGACGAAGCGCGTTGGTGGCACGATAATGGGCGCAATCGGCTTGATTTGGTTTTCGCCTGTTAACCACGCGCCCGATTACGGCGCAATTGACGAATAAGCTGCAAGCGCGATTTCATTTCACTTTGCGCGGCAGCGCGTTCTTCCTGTGCAATCGGCGCGCCATAGCTCAGACGGCAAAAAATATCGGCAAAGCGACGCACTGGCGCCTCCAAAAACGGCTTTTTTTCAGCCCAACGGCGGGCGAAATCCATACGCCCCTCATAGGCTGCGCGCTCGAGCCCGTCTCTGCGCGCCAAGGCGAGGAATTGCTGGTCGAGCCGCACCATAGCGTCGCGCCTGAGCCACCAGCGCCACAGCACAAGCGGCACAATAAAGGCCAGACTGGCGAACAGCCAGAAACCGATAAAGG
>RFZE01000241.1 GCA_009920875.1 Alphaproteobacteria bacterium
ATTGGGGTGCATCTTGCGCTTTTGCAAGCGGTTGAATCGGCGCGCGGTGATATGGAAAGTGCAAGGCTCACCCATGGTGAAAAACGTGGTGCGCTTGACGGTTTGAAATCGCGCCGCGAAACTCGCAATGCGCGGATGCAAAGATTAGCTGATGATGGCCAGCAATGGTCGCAGCGAAAACAGGCGGCAGGGAATCATATTGAAGCCTTGGCCGAGCGGCAGGCGGCCAGCGAAGAAGAACTGATCGGCTATCAGAATGTGCAGGATAATCTCGCTGAGCGCCGCACCAAGCTGGCCGATTTGGTGACAGAGGCTGAGGCAAAGCGGCAAAAGGCGGCTGACGCGCTGGCTCTGGCCGAGAGCAAATTGGGCGAGGCCGATGCGCAGGTGAAGGAGACGCAAGCCGTCACCGCAGCGGCGCGGGAGACGCAAGTGCGCTTGGAAGCGACATTGGAGGCCAATCAACAGCGTCTGCAAGAAAATGCTCAACGGGTGCGCGAGGCTCTGCAAATCGAGCCGGAACAGGCTTTGGCGATATCGGGGCATGACCCTGAAAAACCGTTTCCTGATGCCGAGGCGATGGAAAGCAAGCTTGAGAAATTACGCCGCGAGCGGGAAAATCTCGGCGGGGTCAATCTGCGTGCCGGTGATGAAGCCGATGAGGTGCAAGAGCAAATTGACACCATGACGGCGGAGCATGAAGAATTGACCGCCGCCATCAATAAATTGCGCCACGGTATTGGCCAGCTTAATCGCGAAGGGCGGCAGCGTTTGCTGGCCGCTTTTGAATCGGTGAACACCCATTTTAAACGTCTGTTCACGCAATTATTCGGCGGTGGTTCAGCGGAGCTGACATTGACAGAAAGCGATGACCCGCTACAAGCGGGGCTGGAAATTCTTGCCCATCCGCCGGGCAAAAAACCGCAAGTCATGTCACTTTTGTCGGGTGGTGAACAGGCCTTGACGGCAACGGCGCTTATTTTTGCCGTCTTCCTAACCAATCCGTCGCCAATTTGTGTGCTTGATGAGGTTGACGCGCCGCTTGATGACGCCAATGTCGAGCGTTTTTGCAATCTCGTCAAAGAGATTGCCGATGAAACCGGCACCCGCTTTTTGGTGATTACGCACCATGCTTTGAC
>RFZE01000242.1 GCA_009920875.1 Alphaproteobacteria bacterium
CTTTCTTTCGGTCGGTAATTTTGTAATAGCCTTCATTATCAACCGAGCCGACATCACCCGAATGCAGCCACCCATCAATCACCGTCTCGGCGGTTTTTTCCGGCTGGTTGAGATAGCCTTTGAAAATATGCGGCCCGCGATAGAGAATTTCACCATCTTCGGCAATCTTCATTTCTACATAAGGAACAGCTTGGCCGATGGAGCCGAGGCGATTGGCGCCATCGCGATTGGACGAGGTAATGCCCGAACATTCGGTTTGACCGTAAAGTTCATAAAGGTCGAGCCCGATGGCGCGATACCAGCGAATAAGGTCGGGCGCCACGGGCGCAGCACCGGTAAACATGATGCGCGCGCGGTCAAGACCGAGCATGACTTTCAGATTGTGAAACACCAGCTTTTCAGCCAGCCAACGTTGGGCGCGCAAAACTGCCGACGGGCCGTTTTCTTCGCGCGCCTCTTCATAGCGCTCGCCGACGCGCACCGCCCAATCATAGGCAAAACGGCCCAGCCAAATCGCTTCTTTGATTTTGATGACCACGCCGGAATACATTTTTTCCCACATGCGCGGCACACCGAAGAAAACGGTCGGTGATACTTCCATGGTGTTTTCGAAGCTGGTATCGGGCGCTTCAACGAAATTGACCACCCAACGATAATGCAAGGCCAAAAATACCGAGAATGTGCGCTCGGCAATATGGCAGAGCGGCAAAATCGACATGATTTCTTCATCATAGCAATCGCCAATCCAAACACCTGCATTTTTGGTTTGAAACAGCACATTGGCATGCGAAATCATCGCCCCTTTCGGCGCGCCCGTTGTGCCTGATGTATAAACCAGCAGCGCCGTGTCATCGGGCTGCACTGCGTCAATGCGCTTATCCCATTCATCCGCATATTTATCGAGATGGGCGCGGCCCAATTCGTAAATATCGTCAATGAACATGACTTTGTCGTCTTGGAAGGTTTTCAGACCTTCATCTTCCAGCACGATGACTTTCTCAACCATGGGCAGGGCATCGCGCACTTCCAGATATTTATCGAGTTGCTCTTCATCCTCGACGACAAGAAAGCGCGTCGCGCTATCCACGCAAATATGTTGAACCTGCGTCGGCGCGTCTGTCGTGTAAACGCCATTGGTG
>RFZE01000243.1 GCA_009920875.1 Alphaproteobacteria bacterium
GAGGCGCTGGCCTCGACACCGATTGACCCGCCCACCATGTCGGTCACCATCACCGTCAATGACAGCCCGTTTGCCGGCACGGAAGGCAAGAAAGTCACCTCCACCGTCATTCGCGAGCGCTTGCTGGCCGAAGTGGAAACCAATGTCGCCATTACTTTCGCCGAAAGCGCCAATAAGGACGCGTTTGAAATTGGCGGGCGCGGTGAATTGCAATTGGGGGTGCTGATTGAAACCATGCGCCGCGAAGGCTTTGAGATGAATGTGTCGCGCCCGAAAGTGCTTATCCGTACTGAAAACGGCCAAAAAATGGAGCCGGTGGAAGAAGTGATCATTGATGTTGATGAAGAATTTTCATCGACCGTGGTCGATAGCATGAACCGCCGCAAGGCGCATATGATGGATATGCGCACGGCCGGAGCCGGAAAAACGCGCATGGTGTTTCACGCACCGTCGCGCGGCCTTATCGGCTATCAAAGCCGCTTTCTTACGCAAACCCGCGGCACCGGCGTGTTGAACCGCGTGTTTCACGATTATGCGCCCTATAGCGGCGATATTGAGGGGCGGCGCAATGGCGCGCTGATTGCTAGCGAGACCGGCACCGCCGTCGCCTATGCAATTTTCAATCTGCAAGATCGCGGCACTATGTTTATCGATCCACAAACGCCGGTTTATCAGGGCATGATTGTCGGCGAGCACAGCCGCGATAATGATTTGGAAATCAATGTGCTGAAAGGCAAAAAGCTGACCAATGTGCGCGCCTCAGGAGCCGATGAGGCGGTCACGCTGACGCCACCGCGCCGCATGTCTCTGGAAGATATGATGGCCTATGTCGAATTTGACGAATTGCTGGAAGTGACGCCGCAAAGCCTGCGGCTCAGAAAACGCTATCTTCTGGAACATGAACGCAAAAAATTCCGCCGCCAAATGGAAGAAGAAGGCGGGGTGTAGGGCATCTGGGTCTTTTAAAAAACCTATGCCTTGGACGGCCCTTAACGCCGATAATTGAGTTTCAGGGCGGTGAGGTGGCTGCTGTAAGTCGCATCGACAATATCGGCTTTTCGGTCATTTCTATCGGCGTGCTAAATAGGACGCTTACACGAAATGATATTCTTGCGGCTTAACGCTTTTGGT
>RFZE01000244.1 GCA_009920875.1 Alphaproteobacteria bacterium
GCCGCTTCACGCGCCGCTTTTGTCGCCTCTTTTGCCGCGTCCCGCGCATCCCGGGCTGCCTCACGCGCGACCTCGGATACCGGATTTGGCGTCAGCCCCGCATTTGCGATGAAATCTGCAACGGTCGACCGGGCGGCATTGCGGGCTGCTTCGCGCGCTATTTGGCGCGCCGCTTCTTCGCCTGCACCATTTTCAAGCGCTTTATCGCGCGCCGATTCGGCAGCTTTGCGGGCAACTTCACGCACCGCGTTACGCTTTTCTTTCAAAAGTTCCAAAACAGCCGGGTCCTCGGCTTGGTTTGCGGCGCGGCGTGCCAAGCGAGCTGCCTTATTGGCATCCAATGCGGCGGTTAAAGCTGCTTCGGCTGCAATTCGACCGGCCTCAGAAGATTCTTCCGATTCATAAGCCAGTTCGGCGGCGGCGCGCGCTTCGGCAGCTGCATCAATAGCGTTTTGGGTTGCATCTGATTGAGCAAACGCAGGCAGTGACAGGCTCATGGCCAAAATGGTTAAAATGGTTAGCTTTCGGTTCAACATGACAAAACTCCTTGTGTTGATGCGCTCAATTAACCATCGCTGTGTATTCTCTCTATGTCAGCAAAACCTATTTTTGTATCAAAATGTATCAAGCCATATTGCCGGCCTCAGCAAGTAAAGCCTTCGCTCATTCCTACCAGCGTGCCAAATCGGACGCTTACACGAAATGATATTCTTGCGGCTTAACGCTTTTGGTACGGCGTTTATATTCCAACCACGGCCCCGGCCAATTATTGGTGTTGATGCCCTTATCGGTTACATACCAAGACGAACAGCCGCCCTTATTCCATACGCTATCGGCGCTGCGCCGTTCCATTTCATGGCGCCAATTTTCCATCACTTCGGATTTTAAATCGAGATAGCCATAATCGCCATTTTGCAGTTTTTTTATGGCGTCAAGAATATATCGATACTGGCACTCATTGGAATAGGGGACAGAGCCGGCGCCGTGATTTGTATTTGGTCCATACATAATGAACATGTTCGGAAAGCCCGCCACAGTGGTGCCGAGATAGGCTTCAGGGCGGCCGTTCCACACCGCACTCAATTCGCGCCCGTCAAGACCGTGAACCTG
>RFZE01000245.1 GCA_009920875.1 Alphaproteobacteria bacterium
CCACAAGTTCAAGCCCTGACGCTTTCACCTCGGCATCAACCGCATCAATTATTTCTTGTCCGTAATCGGTGTCCTGCGCAAAGGTGCAAATGCGCTTGTGCCCTTTGACTTTGTTGAAATAGCGAATGCCGGCGCGCGTTTGGGCGCGATAGGTCGATAGTGACTGGAATTTCAGCTTGTGAAACGGCAAACCCATTGAGACAGCACCGGTAAGCGGAAAAAGATTAGGCACGTTTTTGGCAAATTGCCGCTTGAAGACCGCATTATTATGGCCCGTGCCCAACGCCAAATGCATCGCAAAAATCTTGTCACGATTGAGCAGCTTGTTGACCGCTTTCACAGCCAGCGGCACTTGATATTGTGTATCTTCGACAATGTAACGGATTTTTCGGCCATGAATGCCGCCTTTGGCGTTCACTTCCTCAAACATCATGCGCGCCAGCTTGGTGGAATCGACACCCCAAATGGCAGCCGGGCCGCTCAGTGCCGTATGCGCGCCAATGACAATCTCATCATCGCTAACCCCCTGTTGGGCCTGCGCCGGCGACAAAGACACCCCGACAATAGCCGCAGCGGCAATCATATTTTTCAAAAACCCAAATTTCATTTTTGTCTCCCAATACATCATCACGCTCACTTTCAAGCCCAAGCTCAATACATGGCGTCAATCAAGTCCTTATAAGTCTCGGCCACTTTCGAGCGCTTCAATTTCATGGTCGCCGTCAATTCTTCATCATCGGCGGTCAATTCCTTATCAATTATGGAGAACTTCTTGACAGTTTCAACCCGCGCAAAGTTCTGATTGACCTTTTCGACCTCTTCATTGATCAACCCGACAACCTCCTCGCGCGCGCACAGGCTCGCATAATCGGTAAATGGCACATTCAAATCCTGCGCATATTGCAGCACATTTTCATGGTCTATCATCACCAAACAGGTCAGATATTTGCGTTTGTCGCCAATGATCACCGCATCAGAAATATAGGGCGAGAATTTCAACTGGTTCTCAATCTCGCTGGGCGTGATGTTTTTCCCGCCAGCGGTGATGATAATGTCTTTCTTGCGGTCCGTGATTTTATAATAGCCCTCATTATCGACCGAACCGACAT
>RFZE01000246.1 GCA_009920875.1 Alphaproteobacteria bacterium
TAAGGCGCTGGAAGAAGAGGCAAAACTCTTGGCGCAGCGCAAACCCGATGACTGGAAATTGTTCACGCCGGATTATGCAGAAAAAGCATCCCTATTACGGCACCTTCAAAACGACCAACGCCTCAAGCGTGTAGAAACCGGACTGGCCTTGTCGCCGCTGAGCGGCGAAGAGGCTTTTACGCCCGCCATTTTCGACATGGAGAGCATTTTGGTCGAACAGACAACCAATAAGCCGCTCATGCTCATTTTGGTCGCCCTGCTGAGCGGCCTATTGGCGAGTATTTTTGTTCTCTTTCGCCATTATGCGGCGCAACGGACCGTTATATCGGCCTCATAAACCATGCTGGCGCTGATTTACATATCAATCATTGCCACTTTACTGGCAACCATATTGGTTATTGCTTTGCGGCCACTGGCCATTCGCTTGCAATTGGTCGATAAGCCTGACGGTCGCAAAACTCATAAGGGCGACATTCCGCTTATTGGTGGGCCCGTCATTTGGCTTGTCGTGATGATTGGCGTTATCTTTCTCATTCCAAACCCGCCATGGAGTGTTGTTTTCGCCGCCACCATGCTTGTTTTTCTGGGCATGGTTGATGACCGACAACCAATACCGGCACGCCTAAAGCTTGTCTTCCATATTGCCGCCGCCGCCATTGTTGTGATGGGCGAAAATTTAGGCATTTCTGATATGGGCATATTTCAAGAGGTCATCGGCAAAACCGATTTTGAAGGCCTGCATGCCGTTCTGGCAATCATCGCCATTGCCGCAGCGATAAATGCCTTTAATTTCATTGACGGTATTGACGGCCTATCCGCCAGCATGGCGCTCTTGGCGCTGACCCATACCAATCTTGCTTTTAATCTGCTCAATGGCGCGGCACCGCCCGATTACGCTTTTTTCGCGGTTTTATTGTCTGGCGCCTTGGCCGGATTTTTATTGTTCAACCTAAAAGTTTTCAATGGTCGCAAAATATTCCTTGGCGATAGCGGCTCCATGCTGATCGGCCTTTTGGTCGCCGTGGCGCTTATCGGGGCCAGCCAGCCCACGGGTCGCCTACAAGGAAACCCGACCATACCGGCAAGCCTATGCCTTTGGCTGATTGCCA
>RFZE01000247.1 GCA_009920875.1 Alphaproteobacteria bacterium
AAGCTGCGCCATGCACCACATAGCCGCGACTTTCCATGGCCCGACCGAGGCGATTGAGCCAGGGTTGGTCGTCATCAACAATCAATAAATGCGCCCCTTGATGCGCGTTCTCAAGGGCCTTTTCATCGATTTCCATCTTTTGCTGCGCTGCTGCCATGTGACCATCCTTTATCTTTTCCTGATATAGGACACCTCGGTTTTTTTTCAACCGCCAAACGGGTCGACTTCCAGCCGCCCGCGCGGCCACTCAATGCGCACACACGCCCCGCCCGGCATGACCCCGTCGATGAGCTCAGTTGTCTTTAAATTGCGCGCCGACACATTGGCGCCGCTTCGCTGCAACAGCGTGCGGGCAATGAAAAAACCAAGGCCCAGCCCAAACTCATCATTTTGCTGATTGCTGCGCGAATTGCGCGATGACGTATAGGGCTCACCCAAATGGGTGAGAATATCGGAAGCAAAACCGGGGCCGTCATCGGCCACTTCCAAAACGATTTGCTGCGCTGAATAAGTCGCCGTGACATAGACTTTTTGAGTTGCGAACTCCGCTGCATTCTCAATCAAATTGCCAATGCCGTAAATCAATTCGGGCTGCCGCAAAAGTTGCGGTTCGCCGGTTGCCAAAAGCCCATTTGGACGGCAGGAAATAATAATATCCTTATTATGCATACCAGCCTCCAAGGCGGCCTCTTCCATCAATCCGCGCAGGCTGGTCTGCGCCACAACCGGATCGCTTTCCTCGCTTACCAATTCGGCCAAAATATCACGGCAGCGCAGCGCCTCTTCGCGCATCAGGGCAAGGTCCTCGCGCAAGCCTTCCGGCAAATCATCGCGCCCGGCCAGCTCGGCCGAGACCAGCACAATTGTACCCAAAGGCGTGCCCAGCTGATGCGCCGCCGCCGCCGCCAAACCGTCAAGCGCCGATAAGCGTTGCTCGCGCGCCAAAACCGATCGTGTGGCGGTCAACGCATCCGACATGCGCCGTCCCTCTCGGCTGACCCCCCAAACATAAGTCGGAATAAATACCAGTGCCAAAAGCAAAGCGCCCCACATGCCGATACGCAATAATTCGGGAATTTGCGGGGCG
>RFZE01000248.1 GCA_009920875.1 Alphaproteobacteria bacterium
CATCACCGGCGAGAAAGCGGCTATCGGCCAAGCGCTTATCGACCTGCTGTAAATGATAGTCAACGACCGGCAGCGCTTCGGCAATTTTTGTTTCATCGGCTTGTCGACCCATGAGCGGGGCCACCACGCGTGGCAGCACCAAACGTTCTTCGGTCACCGGAAACACATAATCGGCGGCAATATTGGTCCATTGCCACATACGCGCTTGCGCTTCGGCATCATCGGGATGCAACGCCCCGCCATTATGGCGACGGTCAATATAAGAGCAAATGGCCGGGCTTTCATAAATATGTAGCCCGTCAATATAGGCTGCCGGCGCGCGCATAAACGGATGATGCGCGGCCATTTCGGTCGACCCCGAAGCGGTCGGGATAATGTCCCAATCAAGTCCCGCCTCGGCGGCGGCCATAGCACAAATGCGGGTAAATGTTGAAACGGTCGGCCCGTAAAGGGTCAATCTGGCGGACATGGATAGGCCTTTCTGCAAGTATCGGAAAATGCTAAAACGACGCCATGCTTGAAACAAGTCATGAAACCCCCATTGCGGCACCGTTTCACTGGCGCTGCCGCACCACTTGGCGCACCGCCGCCTATAATACCATGTGGTGCCTTATCGGTTGTTCTATCGGCGATATGGGAACGATTTTGTTTTTTCAATTGAGCGGCATTGCTTGGCCGGTGCTGGCCATTATGAGCTTGGCCATCATGAACGGCCTGATCACCTCAATCATGTTGGAGACGGTTATTTTGAGCCGCCAGATGGCGTTGAAAGCAGCCTTTCAAACGGCCATCGGCATGTCGCTGATCTCGATGATTGCGATGGAAGCGGCGATGAATTTGGTCGATTATTGGGTGACCGGCGGGGCCAAGCTGACGCTCACGGTTTTGCCGCTTATGTCGCTGGCCGGTTTCTTGACACCGCTGCCCTATAATTATTGGCGTTTGAAGAAATACGGCAAGGCCTGCCATTAAGCCCTATTCAGCCTCGGCCAGCAATTTGGCGACAAAGCCGAAAATTTCATGATTGATGGCTTTGGACACATCGGCATCGGGCACAAAACCGTTAAAGCCGTGAAACGCGCC
>RFZE01000249.1 GCA_009920875.1 Alphaproteobacteria bacterium
GCTTGCGCCGACTGATGCCGAGCTTTGTGCTGTTGTTGGCGATTGCCGGATTGACAATGCAGGCACTGCAAGGTGAACGCGGCTGGCGCGGGTGGAATGATTTGCAACAACAAAAAGCGGCGCTGCAGGAAGAGCTTGCAGCGTTGAGAAACGAAAATGCTGAAATGCAAAAGCAGGTCAAACTGCTTGGCAATGAAAATCTCGATTTGGATTTTCTCGATGAGCGGGCGCGGCTGGTGCTCGGCTTGGTCGGGCGCGATGAGACGATTGTTTTCAAAACCGACCCGCGCTTGAACTGATACGCAGAGATTAAACAGCTTCACAATGTCTCTATAAATGCGGCGCAAATGCGCCTATATAGAGCCTATGACTGTTGTGATTGACAATCTCTCGGGTGAACCGAAAAGACCGCGCCATCCTGAAAAGAAAAACAGGCCGGATAGCGAGGTTTTACGCAAGCCTGCATGGATACGTGCCAAAGCGCCGGGCTCGGCCGCTTATGCTGAGACGCGTGCCATTGTAAAGGAAAATAATCTCGTCACCGTATGCGAAGAGGCGGCGTGCCCGAATATCGGTGAGTGCTGGGAGCAAAAGCACGCCACTTTCATGATTATGGGCGAAACCTGCACCCGCGCTTGCGCCTTTTGCAATGTCGCCACCGGCGTGCCTCTGCCGCTCGATGCTTCTGAACCGGCTTATGTCGCTGAAGCCGTGGCCAAGCTGGGACTGCGCCATGTTGTGATTACCAGCGTTGACCGCGATGATTTAGATGATGGCGGGGCGCAGCATTTCGCCGACACGATTAATGCCATTCGCGATATGTCGCCCGGCACGACGGTGGAAATTCTGACCCCTGACTTCTTGCGCAAAGATGGCGCGCTAGAAATTGTCGTCGATGCCAAGCCCGATGTTTTCAATCACAATTTGGAAACCGTACCACGGCTTTATCTCTCCATCCGCCCGGGCGCGCGCTATTTCCACTCGCTCAATCTGCTGCAGCGCGTCAAACAGCTTGACCCCGAAATTTTCACCAAATCGGGTATTATGGTCGGTCTCGGTGAAGCGCGCGAAGAAGTCAT
>RFZE01000250.1 GCA_009920875.1 Alphaproteobacteria bacterium
CGGTAAAACGGAAAATTCTCCAAGAAGGTGCGGAATTTAACCCACCGACCATAAACCCCTTCGGGCTCGAAAATAATGAACAAGACAAGAATAAGCCCGAACAGACCGGGCTCCAGCCCCGGCTGATTGCCAATGGTAGGCGGCAGAACATCCTTCAAAATTGAAATCGACGCCTCTAGAAAACCAATAAGAATGGCCCCGTAAACCGCCCCATGCACAGTGCCAAGACCGCCCACCACAACCATCAGCAAAAGCTGAATCGACAAAATAATGCCGAAGGTTTCAGGCGACAGGAATTGAATGAAATGGGCAAACAGGCCACCGGCTAAACCGGTCAATGCGGCGGAAATCAGAAATGCCAAAACTTTGGTGCGCGCCACGCGGATACCAAGGCTTTCGGCTGAAATTTCACTGTCGCGCACGGCCAACATGGAACGGCCGAGCGGTGAGCGCAAAATATTCAGCACCAATGCAATCGACATGATGAGCAAAACGAGGACAATATAATAATATTCCCACGCCTCGAAAATCTCATAGCCGAACAAGATTGGCGCATCGACCAACATGCCGCGATTGCCACCGGTTACACTTTCCCAATGAATGATGACATCTTCCACCACAATGGCAAAAGCAAGCGACGCAATGGTCAGATAGAGACCGGTCATGCGACTGGCGGGAATGGCAATCATCAGACCAACAACGCCCGACGTCAGCGCCGCGATCGGCAATGAGAAAATAAACGGCACACCTTGGGTCAGCAAAAAGGCATGCGTATAAGCACCAATGGCCATAAAAGCGGCATGGCCAAGCGATACTTGGCCGGTAAAGCCGGTCACCACCATCAGCCCCAATCCGGCAAGCGCATAAATCAGCACGCGCGTCAGTTCATTTATCCAATATGTATCAAGCGCAAAAGGCGCAACCAATACGGCCGCCAATAAAAGCCCATACCAAAAGACATAACCGCCATGTTTGGCGAATTTAATATCCTGATTGTAATCGGTTTTGAAAAGAACGCGCATCGGCCTACACCTTCTTTTGGTAAATGGTTGCGAACAG
>RFZE01000026.1 GCA_009920875.1 Alphaproteobacteria bacterium
TTTGTCAATATCGGCCAATATCTCATCGGTCAATTCAACATCTATGCTGGTCACCGCCAATTTCAACTGATCCATGCTGGTTGCGCCGATAATGTTTGAGGTTACGAAATCGCGTGTGGTGACGAATTGATTGGCCAATTGCGAGGCATCAAGCCCGTATTTTTTGGCAATGTCGAGATAGGCGTCAATCACCTCTTCCGCTCCGTCCACCTCATAACGCTGCAAGCGGTCAAATAATTGTTTGCGCGAGCCTTGGGGCGTTGCCCCGCCTTGATATTTGCCGGTCAAATAGCCTTGCGCCAAGGGCGAATAAGCCAATAGGCCGACGCCCTCGCGGTGGAAAATTTCCGACGCGCCAAGCTCGTAAATGCGGTTCAAAAGATTATAGGCATTTTGCACCGACACGACGCGCGGCAGGCTTTCATCCATTTGTGCATGATGGAGAAATTTCATAATGCCCCAAGGTGTCTCATTGGACAGGCCGAAATGGCGCACTTTACCGGCTTTTTGAATATCGGCCAGCGCCCCCAAAATATCTTCAATTTTATTAATCTCGCCGCCCATTTCCTTATGTCCCAAGCCGCCGAAAATACGGATTGGGCGGTCGGGCCAATGCAGCTGATACAGGTCAATATAATCGGTCTGCAAGCGTTTCAGGCTTTTATCGACCGCTTCGTGAATTTGTGCCGGTGTTTGCTCTGTGCCGCTGCCGTCATCGCGCAGCCAATTCATCGGCGCGCGACCTGCCACTTTGGTGGCGAGAATAATATCCTGCCGCTTGCCGGTTTTTTGAAACCATGTGCCGATGATTTCTTCCGTTTTGCCTTGCGTTTCAGCCATTGGCGGCACGGCATACATTTCTGCCGTGTCGAAGAAATTAATCCCCATTTCAACCGCATAATCCATTTGTTCATGGCCTTCAGCTTCGGTGTTTTGCTGCCCCCATGTCATGGTGCCCAAGCAAATGGCACTGACTTCAATGTCGGTATGTCCGAGACGACGATATTCCATGAAAACTCCCTATTTGTTTTATGATGCGATGCGTGCCAACAGCTTCTCGACCGTCGGCAAAATATTTTCGACAATGACGGCAATGCCGTCACGATTGGGGTGGATGCGGTCGCCCAGATTGAGGCGCGGGTCTCCGGCTACACCATCCAAGAAAAACGGATAAAATACCAGCCCATATTGTTTGGCAAGGCGCGGATAAAGACCGTTAAAGGCTTCGCCATAGCTCGGCCCCAAATTGGGTGCGGCCAGCATGCCGGCCAGCATCACCTCAAGCCCGCGCGCTTGCAGTTTTTCGATGATTTGGCGAAGGTTTTTTTCCGTCACTTTGGGCGACAGGCCGCGCAACATATCATTGGCACCCAGCTCGACTATCACGGCTTGCGCTTCGCGCCCGACTGCCCAGTCGAGTCGCGCCAAGCCGCCGGCGCTGGTATCGCCCGACACGCCGCCATTATGCACGCGCACGCGGTGGCCTTTGGCCGTCAATGCGGCCTGTAATTGTGCGGTAAAGCCGTCGCGTGGGGCGAGCCCGTAACCGGCGGTCAGGCTGTCGCCCAAAGCGACCAGATGAACGGTTTTGGCGTCGCTTTGCGCCCATGCCATTAATGTTGCGCTCATCCATAAGGCGATAATCAGCGTAAACAAACACACAAAGCGTCGTGACGCTGCCTGCCAAAGTGGCAACGGATTTGACGCAGCCTTGCGTTCTATATAGGACAAATCGGGCGGTGATTTGAAAACCATGAGAAAGACCCAATGCAATGATTGAAACCGAAAATTTGACCGTTACCCTGCCCAGTCGCGCGGGTGACGTCAATATACTTCGCGGTATTGATTTATCCATTGCTGCCGGTGAGACGGTCGGGCTTATCGGCCCGTCAGGTTCGGGCAAAACCACCCTGCTTATGGTATTGGCCGGATTGGAACCGCCGACGGGCGGGTCTGTCACTGTCGCAGGCAGCGATTATGGCGCCATGAACGAAGATGATTTGGCGCGCTTTCGGCGCACCCATATCGGTATTGTCTTTCAAAGCTTCCACCTTGTGCCGACCATGACGGCATTGGAAAACACCGCTCTGCCGCTCGAATTGGCCGGTGAAAAAGATTGCCGCGCCCGCGCCGCCGCGATTTTGGACGAGGTCGGCCTCGCCGACAGATATGACCATTATCCGGCGCAAATGTCTGGCGGTGAACAACAGCGCGTTGCTTTGGCGCGTGCCATGGTTGCTGACCCGCCAGTTTTATTTGCCGATGAGCCGACCGGCAATCTCGACCAAGCGACCGGCGAAAACATTATGCAATTGATTTTGAACCTCGCCAAAAACCGCCAATCGACGCTTTTCCTCATCACCCATGACCGCGCTTTGGCTGAAAAATGCGACCGCACATTGACCATGCGCGACGGGTTATTGGCCTGATGCGCGACCGACCGAATAAGCCGAAACGATTGGGTTGGGGGCTGGCCGCGCGGCTGGCGCAGCGCGAAATGCGCGGCGATGGCGGGCGCGGCACCAAATGGGGGTTTCTCCCCGGCTTTCGGATTTTCCTACTCTGTTTGATATTGGGTATTTTTACCATTTCCGGCGTCGGCTCGCTTTCGGCCGCTTTGGTCGCCGGCATGGTGGCGCAAGGGCAAAACATTTTGGGCGGCGATATTGATGTGCGTCTTATCCATCGACCGGCCAGCGCGGAAGAAAGGGATTTTCTGTCGGGCAATGGCCGATTGTCGGAAATCGCCACCATGCGCGCCATGCTGCGCCATCAAGATGAAGCCATGTTGGTTGAAGCCAAAGCGGTCGATGCCGCCTATCCGCTTTACGGCGAAATTGCGGTTAAGGATACGAATTTGGCAGCAGCGCTGGCGACGCGCGACGGCATTGACGGCGCGGCGGTGGAGCAAGGCTTGCTCGACCGGCTCGGCCTCGCAGTTGGGGCGGTGGTGCAATTGGGTGATATTCAATTGCGCTTGAATGGCGTCATTGCACAAGAACCTGACCGCAATGCCGGCGGTTTTCCCTTGGCCCCGCGCTTAATGGTGCGCCACAACACGTTAAAAGCGGCCGGTCTTTTGCGCCCCGGTGCGCTCATCAATTTTCACTATCGCCTGCGTCTGCCCGATAATGCCGATAATGGTGCGGTCAAGGCAGTGGTCGGCGCGACACAAAAACGGTTTCCTCTGGCCGGATGGCGGCTGCGCGACCGCAGCGATGCCTCGCCCTCCATGCGCCGTTTCATCGAACGCCTCGGCCTGTTTTTGACTTTGGTCGGCCTCACCGCTTTGGTGGTCGGCGGGGTCGGCGTCGGTAATGCCATTCACGCCTATTTGCAAAGGCGGCGCGAGACCATTGCCGTGTTAAAGGCTTTGGGTGCATCGGGCCGCTTTATTTTCCGCATTTATGCCGTGCAAATCGGGGTTTTAAGCTTGTTTGCGCTGGTGGCCGGTCTGGCGCTGGGCGCGGCGACGCCGCTCATTGTGAAAAGCCTGTTCGGTGCTTTGCTACCGGTCGATTTGGTGGTCGGGCTTTACCCCGCCCCGCTATTGGCGGCCAGCGGCTTCGGCTTATTGGCCGCGGCGGCCTTTGCGCTGTGGCCTTTGGGCCAAGTTGAGCGGACACCGGTCACGGCGCTGTTCCGTGCCGATGCGGCGGAGTCATATCAGGCCCCACCCTGGCCTTATATTATCGCCATTGGATTTTGCTTTATCGCTCTGGCGGCATTGGCCATGTTGATTTCCGAGCGTCGTGATGTCGCCCTATGGTTCGCCATTGGTGTGGCCGGCGCTTATTTTGCTTTGCGCGGTGCGGCGGCGCTTTTGGTTTGGCTGGCGAAAAGGGTCGGGCGCCCCAAGCGGCCGGAATTGCGCTTGGCCTTGGCCAATATGACGCGCCCGCAAGCGCCGGTGCGCGCGGTCATGCTGTCCATTGGCCTATCGGTGACGCTGTTATCGGCCATTTCCATGGTTGACGGGAATATTAACGAACAAATTAGCGGCGATTTGCCGGAACGCACGCCGAGCTTTTTCCTGCTCGATATCGGGCCGCAGCAAATTGATGATGTGTTGCGCGTGGCTGAGAGCCAGCCCTCGGCCGGTATGATTGAACAAGCGGCCATGTTGCGCGGGCAAGTCTTATCGCTCAAAGGCATTGCCGCGGCCGATTATAATGCCCCGCCCGAGGCCGCTTGGGTGCTGCGCGGCGATCGCGGCCTGACCTATGCGGCGCTGCCGCCCGATGGCGGCGAAATTATTGCCGGTTCTTGGTGGCCGGAAGATTATGCTGGCCCGCCGCTTGTCTCTTTTGCTGCGGAAGAAGCCGGTGAGTTGGGGCTTGAGGTCGGCGATATGATTGAAGTCAATGTGCTGGGCCGACCGCTTAAGGCCGAGATTGCCAATTTGCGCCATGTCGATTGGGCCTCGGGCGGATTGAATTTCATCATGGTGTTTTCGCCCGCGCCTTTGAAAAATGCGCCGCATAGCTATCTCGCCTCGCTGAGCCTTGCGGCGCAAGATGAGGTCGGGTTCTCGCGCATTATGGCGCGCGATTTTCCCAATATCACGATTATTCGCGTCAAAGAGGCATTGGCCACCATGCGCGATATTTTGAACAATCTCGGCCTCGGTATTCGCGCCATGAGCTTGCTGACCATGCTGGCCGGTATTTTGGTTTTGGCCGGTGCCATGGCAAGCGGCCATCGTGCGCGTGTTTATGATGCGGTGGTGATGAAAGTGCTGGGCGCGACGCGCGCGCGTATCATGCTGGCCTTTGCACTGGAATATGCGCTGATGGGGCTGGGCGCGGCGCTGATTGCCGCGGCGGCCGGCACGCTTGCCGCCTATGGGCTGATTGTCGGTGCCATGCAGGCGGAATTTGTCTTTTTGCCCGCTACTTTGGCTCTGACCGTGCTGGGCGCGGTGTTTTTGACCGTCACTTTGGGGCTTTTGGGCACATATCGGGCACTCGGCGCCCCGGCCGCGCCGGTTTTACGCAGCGAATAAGCAAAATTTCGCACAAAACGTCTTGAAAATGACAAGATTTATGGTGATATAATCAGTAACGCAATTTCGAAAGGATATGAGAAATGGCTGAGAACTGGTCGAATAATCAAACCACGCAGGCGACCGAGGCGCGCGCGCAAGCGGTTGATGAGGGTCTGCGCATTTATATGACCAAAGTCTATAATTATATGGGGCTGGGTCTGCTGGCCACGGCACTGACCGCCTATATTGGTGCGGCTTCCGGTATTTATGTCGCTTTGGCGCAAACGCCGCTGATTTGGCTGGTCGTCTTCGCGCCGCTTGGCATGGTGCTGTATTTATCAGCGCGGCTGCATCGCATGAGCGAGCGCGCGGCGAAAACAACGTTTTGGATTTACGCCGCCATGACCGGGCTTTCCCTGTCTTATGTATTGCTCGCCTTTACCGGCGTTTCCGTGGTCCGCACTTTCCTGATTACCGCCGCGTCTTTCGGCGCTTTGTCGCTTTACGGCTACACCACCAAGCGCGATTTGAGCGGCATGGGCTCGTTCCTGTTTATGGGGCTTATCGGCATTATTTTGGCGTCTATCGTCAATTTCTTCATGCAAAGCCCGGCCATGCATTTCGCCATTTCGGTCATCGGTGTGCTGATTTTTGCCGGACTGACGGCCTATGATACACAAGACATTAAGCGTATTTATTTCGCCGGTGACAGCCGCGACATCGCCGAAAAGAAAGCCATTATGGGGGCGCTGCGCCTGTATTTGGATTTCATCAATATGTTCTTGTTCCTGCTGCAATTCCTCGGCAATCGTGAGTAGCGGCACGGCTTTTCAAAACCTAAAACCCGGCTTTCATGCCGGGTTTTATTTTGCCTTTTTTGAAAAACCGCGCAATGAGGCGCGCAATCAATAAGGTGCTCAGTCTATGAGACGCAAAGCCTTGCGGTCAAAAAACCGCATCAGCGCCGCCAAATCATGGCCGCGGCGCAACACCCGCCCATCCATGGCGTGCAGCACATATTGGCCTTGCTTGCGTTTGAGCGCAGGAATTTTATCAATGCGGAAAAGCGGCACTTCACTGGCGCGGCGGAAAATCGAAAATCCTGCCGCCTCGCGGCCGTCATTAATCGCATAATCGCGCCACATACCCGCCGCCACCATGCGGCCATAGACGTTCAATAAATCAGCCAGCTCATCGCGCGTCCACATGACCCGTTTGGGTGTTGCTTGCGCGACGCGGCGTTCGCGTTCAAAGGCGTTGCCGACAATCACCAATTGCCTGGTTGATTTGCTCATGCCCCCATGGTGACGCTTTGGCGCGCCGAATGCAAGTTTTACCGCTTTGCACAGCGGGCAAAAATGCCTCGAAATTGCCCCAATTCGGTCTTTTTCTTGTCCCATTCAAAGTGATGATGGAAGCTGCTTGATAAGCCTCGCCCGGCGCGCCGCCTTGTTCTCTCCTCCCATGACTGGCGCGTCGGGCGTTTTCTTGAAAAACACCATGGGGAGGCAAGGGTTTTGGACATAAAAGCGCATTGCCAGCGTCGCTTGCTTCACCTAAAGGTAGAAAGCTTTTTAGGGAGTGAAGAGTAAGGCGCATGATTGAAGTCGAACATTTGGTCAAAAAATTCGGTGATTTTACCGCCGTCAATGATTTGTCCTTCACTGTCGCGCGCGGTCAGGTGATGGGCTTTTTGGGGCCCAATGGGGCCGGCAAATCGACGACGATGAAAATGATTACCGGCTTTTTGCGCCCGAGCAGCGGCACGGCGCGCATTATGGGCATGGATATTTGCGACCATATGTTGGCGGCGCAGCGCCATTTCGGCTATTTGCCAGAAGGCGCACCGGCTTGGCCCGATATGACGCCGCGCGCCTTTTTGCAATTCATCACGCAAATTCGCGGCCTCGATAAAGCGGCGGCGCGCGCTGCTGAGGCGCGCGCCATTGAGATGACCGAATTGCACGGCGTGTTGGATCAGCCGATTGATACATTGTCGAAAGGCTATCGCCGCCGGGTCGGTCTGGCGCAAGCCATTGTCCATGACCCGGATGTGTTGGTGATGGATGAGCCGACAGACGGGCTTGACCCCAATCAGAAATTTCAAGTGCGGCGCGCCATTACCGATATGGCGCGCGATAAGGCGATTATTATTTCCACCCATATTCTCGAAGAAGTCGATGCGGTTTGCGGCGCGGCAATGATTATCGATCGCGGGCAAATTGTTGCCGAGGGCACGCCCAGCGCTTTGGCCGCGCGCTCGCGCTATAGCGGCACAGTGACCCTGACTTTGGCGCATGAGCAATTGCCCGCCGCGCAAAATCTGCTGCAAAACATAAACCATCGAAGTGCCGAATTGGTGACGCGCGGCGATGAAAGCACATTGCATATTTTTGCCGCTGACGGCACTGAGCCCGGCGCGCTCTTGGCCGATATGCGCGCCGCTATTGGCGCGGCCGGATTGGCACCGCGCGCACTCGCGTTGGAAACCGGTCGGCTGGATGACGTATTTGGCGCGCTGACCGGCAAGGCGCGTCCGGCGGCAGCGCCGTTTCATGCCACTGGAATGGAAAATGATAAGGGAGCGGCCTCATGATGCGCGCCCTCACAGCCATTACCGCGCGTGAATTTGCCGGTTATTTCACCACCCCTTTGGCCTTTGTCTTTATCATTGTATTTTTGCTGGCCAATGGTTTGGCGACTTTTTATCTGGGCGCTTATTTCGCCATGGGGCAGGCCGATTTGACCAGCTTTTTCATGTTCCATCCGTGGCTCTATCTGTTTTTCTTACCTGCCATTTCCATGCGGCTGTGGGCTGAAGAGCGGCGCAACGGGTCGATTGAGCTTTTATTGACTTTGCCGATACCGCTCACCGCCGTGGTCATCGGCAAATATCTCGCCGCTTTGGCCTTTTCGGCGCTGGCGCTGGCGTTGACTTTTCCGATTTGGCTGACCGTCAATTATTTGGGCGAGCCGGATAATGGTGTCATTTTCGCCTCCTATGTCGGTTCGCTCATGCTGGCCGGCGGCTATCTCGCCATTGGTTCGTGCCTGTCGGCACTGACACGCAATCAGGTCATTGC
Organism: Alphaproteobacteria bacterium; assembly: GCA_009920875.1. Taxonomy (GTDB): domain Bacteria; phylum Pseudomonadota; class Alphaproteobacteria; order RS24; family RS24; genus UBA8337. The sequence continues at coordinate 8,071 of RFZE01000026.1, forward strand.
CTTTGTGATTTCCGTTGTTGTGTGTTTTTTATTCACCGTATCGGGGGCGCCTTTGGTGTTGGAATTATTTGACGGCTGGGCGCCGCAAGCCTTGATTGAAACGCTGGCCGGCTTTTCCCTGCTCACTCATTTTCGTGCCATAACCGGTGGCGTCATTGATATGCGCGATGTGATGTTTTTCGCCACCCTTATCGGCGTGTTTTTGACGGCAACGGTGATTGTCGTCGATATGAAAAAAGCGGAGGGGGCGTAATGGGCGCGCGCGTTTCCAACATTTTCGCCGCTCGGCCGCACGGTGTGGCCTTGGCTTTGCTGGCGCTGATTTTTGTCAGCCTCAATTTGTTTTCCAATTTGACGCTCCGCAATGCGCGGCTCGATTTGACCGAAAACGGGCTGTTCACGCTGAGCGACGGCACGCGCAATATTGTCGCCGGTTTGCAAGAGCCGGTGCGCTTGAAATTTTATTATTCGCGCAGCATTGCCGCCAACCAGCCCGGCTTGCGGGTTGAGGCGCAGCGCGTGCGCGATATGTTGGAAGAAATAACCATGGCGTCAGACGGCATGGTGCAATTGGAGATTATCGACCCTGAACCTTTTTCTGAGGCTGAAGACCAAGCGGTTGGGCAAGGTCTGGTGGCGCGTCCGGTGGCCGAGGGCGAGGTGGTTTATTTCGGTCTTGTCGGCACCAATCTGGTCGATAATGTCGAAATCATTCCCTATTTTGCCACTGAAAGACAGCAATATTTGGAATATGATGTGGCGCGGCTGCTGCATAATTTGGCGCGTCCGCAAAAGCCGGTGCTCGGCATTATTTCCAATTTACCGCTCGATACCGGTGCCGGCGGCATTATGGCGGCCATGCGCGGCCAGTCGCAGCCGTTTTTAATCTATGCCGAATTGGCTGACCGCTTCGCCATTGAATTCATCGCCCCCGATAGTGTGAAAATACCCAAGCGGGTCGATGTGCTGCTTTTGGCGCATCCGCGTCCGCTTAGCGATATTCAAGCTTATGCGGTCGACCAATTTGTCATGCGCGGCGGCCGTGTCATTGCTTTTTTGGACCCGCAATCCGAGGTCAGCCTGACGGCCGGGCCGAATGGCGAACCTTTGCGTGGCTATACCGAGCAATCAAATATGCCGCTTTTGATGCGGCAATGGGGTGTGCGCATGCTCTCCGATATGATTGTCGCCGACCGCAAACGCGCTCAGCGCGTCGCCGCCGGTCGTGATGCGCGGCGCGCCCTGACAGATTATATTCTCTGGATGGGTTTGGGGCCGTCTGAAATGAATGGCGATGATCCGGTAACCGGTAATATAGACCGTCTCAATATCGGCACGGTCGGTGCTTTGCAGCCCTTGGAAGGCGCAAGCACCGATTTCACGCCGCTCGTCACCTCATCTGATGAAGCCGGTTTGATGACCCGCGATTATGTGCTGAGCGCGCCGACGCCGGATGCGCTGCAACGCCGTTTTGCCGTCGGTGAAGCGCCCTATACCATCGCCGCGCGCCTCGCCGGCCCAATTGTCAGTGCCTTTGACGGGCCGCCTGAAAGCGAGACTGAAAAGGGCGAGCGCGCCAAGCCGCAAGACCATAAAGACAGCACGCAAGCGGCCAATATTATTGTCTTTGCCGATAGCGATTTTTTTGATGACCGGTTTTGGGTGTCGGAGCAAAACTATCTCGGCCAGCGCTTCGGTGTGCCGATTGCCGATAATGGAAAGTTTCTGCTCAATGCGGTGGAAAATCTGATGGGCTCAAATGATCTCATCTCGCTGCGCGGACGCGAAAAAGCGGCGCGGCCCTTCAGCCGTATTGAAGATTTAAGGCGCGCGGCGGAAACCGAATATCTCGCCGAGCAGCAAAATCTGGTGGCGCGTATTGAGGCGGCGCAGGCCGAGCTTGACCGTTTGGAACAAGGCGCGCAATTGGCCGAAGCCGATAAGGCGGCAAGCGCCTATCGCGCTGAATTGCTGCAAGCGCGCAAAGCGCTGCGCCGCGTGCAGGGCGATTTGCGCCGCGATATTGAGGCGCTGGAAAGCCGTCTCACTTGGGCCAATATCATCATCATGCCGCTGATGATTTCGGTTCTGGCGGTGATTTTGGCATGGCGGCAAAGACGCCGACGCTTGGCGACGCAAAAGGCCGGCGGTCTGATTGTCGATGAAACGACCGGCGGTCAAAAACAAGGAGCCGGCTGATGGATATGACACGTCTTTTGCGCCCGCTCGGCTTGGTTACCCTTGCCAGTCTTGTTTTGGCATTGATCGCGCTGATCGGCGAACGACCGGTCAATGCGGTCGCGCCGCCGCAGCTATTATTGGCCGATTATGCGGCACAGATCGATAAAGCCCAAAAATTGGAAGTGACGCATGGGCGCGGGCTGTCTGGCGCGCGCGCTTTGCATGTGAGCCGCACTGAGACGGGCTGGACGGTGGATGAGCGATGGAACTATCCGGCCAATGATGAGTTGGTCAATGAAACGCTTTTGGCTTTGGCCGATTTGAAGGCTTTGGAAGCGCGCACCGCGCAAGCGGATTGGCATCGCTCTTTGGGGCTGGCTGTGCCGGAAGATTTGGGAGCAGCAGTGCGCTTTCGCGTCAGTGATGGGGAAGGGCAAATATTGGCCTCGCTTTTGCTCGGCAAGGAGCAGCAAAGCGAGAGCGAAGCAACCCAAGAGGTGAAGAATTACGGCCCCGAATTACGCCAATTTTATGTGCGCCGCGAAGACAGCGTGCAAAGCTGGCTGGCGCGCGGCCGCTTGCCGCGCAATCCTGATATGGCGGCGTGGATAGACCCCACCCTGCCGCGCCATGAAAGCGACAAATTAACGAAAGTGCGCTTTGGTTCCGGCGCCGGTGCTTTTTCAATGCTTCGTATCGGCTCCGGCTGGTCGTTGGGCGGAGCACAAAACTGGCTCGACCGTTTTGCCGCTTTGCGCCCCGATGATGTAGCGCGCGCCGAGGCGATTAATTTTGACACGGCGCGTCCCTTTACATTGCAATTTGAAGACGGGCTCAGCCTGACATATGAGAATGTCGGCGCGGCGACGGTAATTTGGAGCCGCATAAGCGCGCGCGCCAATGCTGATGCAAGCGACGACATCAAAGCTTTGGCGGGCCGGTTGAATAATCGTTTCAATGGTTGGGCGCTGCGCTTTTCGGCTGAACGCACGCCGCTTTTACTGCCCGCCAAACGCGACCTTGATGGCTGAGAAGTGCGGCGATTTGACTTATCGAAAGTGACGCAGTAAGAGCTTTTCAAGGTAACAAGACAAGAGCGAGATGATGGCCCTTTATGACGCATATCTGGAAAATATCGAAACCCGCAAGCAGCAAGGTTTGAGCGCCAAGCCGATTGATGATGGCGATTTGCTGGCGGAAATCATCGGCTTGATAAAGCAGCCCGATAATGGGCACCGCGCCGATGCGCTCCATTATTTCATTTATAACACATTGCCCGGCACAACCAGCGCGGCCGGTGAAAAAGCGGCGTTTTTGAAAGAGATTATTCTCGGTCAGGCGACGGTTGACGAAATTTCCACGGATTTTGCCTTTGAGCTATTGTCGCATATGAAGGGCGGGCCGTCGGTTGAGGTGCTGCTTGATGTGGCGCTTGGCGAGGATGCGGCACTGGCAGTGCAAGCTGGCGACGTGTTGAAGACGCAAGTATTTCTCTATGAGGCCGATATGGCGCGTTTGCAAGCGGCCTATGCGGCGGACAATGAGATTGCCAAAGACATTCTCGAAAGCTATGCGGCAGCCGAGTTTTTCACCAAGCTGCCCGATATTGAAGAAGAAATTAAGGTCGTCACTTATATTGCCGCAGAGGGCGATATTTCGACAGATTTGCTGTCACCGGGCAATCAAGCGCATTCGCGCTCAGACCGCGAATTGCACGGTAAATGCATGATTTCCGAAGCCGCGCAAAAAGAGATTGAAGCGCTGAAATTAAAACATCCTGATAAGCGGGTCATGCTGATTGCCGAAAAAGGCACAATGGGCGTCGGCTCATCGCGCATGTCGGGGGTCAATAATGTCGCCCTTTGGACCGGCCGCCAAGCCAGCCCCTATGTGCCCTTTGTCAATATTGCGCCGATTGTCGCCGGCACAAACGGCATTTCTCCAATTTTCCTGACCACGGTCGGGGTCACGGGCGGCATTGGTGTCGATTTGAAAAATTGGGTGAAAAAAATCGGCGAGGACGGCAAGCCGCTTTTGAACAATGACGGCAATGCGGTTTTGGAACAAAAATATTCGGTCGAAACCGGCACGGTCTTGACCATTAATACGGCCAAGAAAAAACTCTATAGCGATGATGGCAGCGAAGAATTAGTCGATATGGCCGACAGTTTTACGCCGCAGAAAGTCGAATTCATGAAAGCCGGCGGTTCTTACGCCATTGTCTTCGGCAAAAAACTGCAAAGCTTTGCCTGCGAGACATTGGGCGTTGAACTGACACCGGTGTTTGCCCCGTCGAAAGAAATTTCGCATGACGGGCAGGGACTGACGGCGGTTGAAAAAATCTTTAACGCCAATGCGCTGGGGCGCAGTTCAGACAAGCCGCTGCATGCCGGTTCGGATGTCCGCGTGCAAGTCAATATTGTCGGCAGCCAAGACACGACCGGTCTGATGACGGCACAGGAATTGGAAGCCATGGCGGCGACCCTTTTGTCGCCCAGTGTCGATGGCGCTTACCAATCGGGCTGCCACACGGCGTCGGTTTGGGACGCCAAGGCGCAAGCCAATACGCCGCGCCTCATGGCCTTTATGAATAAGTTTGGCCTAGTTACGGCGCGCGACCCAAAAGGCGAATATCACGCCATGACTGATGTCATTCACAAAGTGCTGAACGATATTACGGTTGATGATCGCGCCATTATTATCGGTGGCGACAGCCATACCCGCATGTCGAAAGGCGTCGCCTTTGGCGCCGATAGCGGCACAGTGGCTTTGGCGCTGGCCACCGGTGAGGCGACCATGCCGATACCTGAAAGCGTGAAAGTGACCTTTAAGGGGCAAATGGCAGATTATATGGATTTTCGCGATGTGGTGCATGCGACGCAGGCGCAAATGCTCGACCAATTCGGCGATAATGTGTTTCAGGGCCGTGTCATTGAAGTGCATATCGGCACGCTTTTGGCCGACCAAGCCTTCACCTTTACCGATTGGACGGCGGAGATGAAGGCCAAAGCCTCAATATGCATTTCCAATGATGAGACCTTGATCGGCTCGCTGGAAATCGCCAAAGCGCGCATTCAAGTGATGATCGATAAGGGCATGGATAATGCCGCGCATATGTTGCAAGGGCTGATTGATATTGCCGATAAGCGCATTGGCGAGATTAAATCGGGTAACAAACCGGCGCTGACGCCGGATGCCAATGCCGCTTATTTTGCCGAAGTGGTGGTCGATTTGGATGCCATTAATGAGCCGATGATTGCCGACCCCGATGTCGAAAATGCCGATATTTCCAAGCGCTATACGCATGACACGATACGTCCCATCTCGCATTATCGCGCCGAGAAGAAAGTTGATTTGGGCTTTGTCGGCTCGTGCATGGTGCATAAGGGCGATATGAAAATCGTCGCGCAAATGTTCCGCAATTTGGAGAACGAAAATGGCCATGTGTCGTTCAACGCGCCTTTGGTCATTGCGCCGCCGACCTATAATATTGTCGATGAGCTGAAAGCCGAAGGCGATTGGGATATTTTGCAAAAATATGCCGGTTTTGAATTTGACGATGATGCGCCAAAACAAGCAGCACGCACGGCTTATGAAAACACGCTTTATCTGGAACGCCCGGGCTGCAATTTGTGCATGGGCAATCAGGAAAAAGCCGGCAAAGGCGATACGGTCATGGCGACCTCGACCCGATTGTTTAAAGGCCGCGTGGTTGAAGATAGCGATGACAAAGCCGGCGAGTCGCTGCTCGCTTCAACCCCGGTGGTGGTGTTGTCGACGGTTTTGGGCCGCACGCCGACTTTGGAGGAATATCAAAGCGCCGTTAAAGGCATTGATTTGACCAAATTTGCCCCACCGGCGTAAATCTCGTGCCATAATCATGTGCTATGGCTGAGAGCGTAACTTTCGATTCTGATACCGATTTTGCGGGCGACGCGTTCTTGCGCGCCGAGGCGCTGGCCTGTCAGTGCGGTGGGCGATTGGTTTTCGAAAATCTTTCTTTCAACCTATCGGCAGGCCATGCGCTGCGCTTGGCCGGGGCTAATGGCAGCGGCAAGTCTTCGCTCTTGCGGCAATTGGCGGGCCTCTTGCCGCTGGCCGCGGGCTCGCTGGCGCATCCTTTCACGCCGTCGCGCCATATACATTATCTCGGCCATGATGACGGGCTGAAAGCGGCCTTTAGCGTTGGAGAGACATTGGCTTTTGAAGCGGCATTGGCGAAAACCGATATGGCCGTATCTCTCTTGGCCGAATTGGGGCTGGCCGGTTGCGCCTGGCAATTTGTTGGCGATTTGTCAGCCGGACAAAAACGCCGCCTGACATTGGCGCGTCTGTTGCTCGACCCGCGCCCGCTCTGGTTGCTTGATGAACCGCTAACCGCGCTCGATGCACGGGGCCGCACGCTGGTTGAGGATTTGGCGACCGCCCATCTTGCCGGCGGCGGCATGATTATTGCAGCCAGCCATGAGGCGCTGGCCTTTGCCACGCAAGAATTGCGCTTGGGGGCAGGCGCATGAGCTTGTTTATGACATTATGCGGCGCCCATATAAGGCTGGCCTGGCGCGGCGGTCAGACGGTTTTGGCGGTCAGCTTTTTATTTATCGCGGTGACGCTTTTGCCTTTCGGCTTGGGGCCGGAATTGAAATTGCTGCGCGCATTGGCGCCCGGTCTTTTATGGGTGGTGCTGGCCATCAGCCTGTTGACGACGTTGGATAAGCTGTTTCAGGCCGATTTTGAGGACGGCACGCTCGACCGATTGCGGCTATTGCCGCTGGCTTTCGAGGCGGCGCTTTTGGCCAAATTATGCGGTCATTTTCTGGCTTTGGTATTGCCGCTCATCTTATCGGTGCCGCTGGCCGGTCTTTTGTTGAATATTGACGGCGCGCGCCTGCCGCTTTTATTGGCCGCCATGGTGTGCGGTGCACCGGCTTTGGTGATGTTGGGCGGCATTGGCGCGGGCCTTGCCGTCAGCGTGCGACGCGGCGGCCTGTTGACGGTGCTTATCGCCATGCCGTTTTATGTTCCCGTATTGATATTTGGCGCGGCGGCCAGCCAAGCGGCGCTGGCAACGGGCACTGCCCTATGGCCCTATTTGGGTATTTTGGCGGCGCTCAGCGCGGCAACCATATTGCTGGCCCCGTTTGCCATTGCCGCCGCCTTGCGCGTGGCGCAAGATTGAGATGTGAATTGATATGCTGAAAGCGCTTGAAAATATTTCGGCCCATTATGCCAATCCGACCCGCTTTATGGCGCTGGCTGCGAAATGGCACGCGCCGCTTTGGGGTCTGGCCGCTTTGTGTTTGGCCTATGGGCTTTATCGCGTCGCCTATGTGCCCGATGATTACCAGCAAGGCGCGACGGTGAAAATCATGTTCGTGCATGTGCCCGCCGCATGGATGGCGCTGTTCGGTTATAGCTTTATATTCTTTGCCTCGGTCGCCGCTTTGGTGTTCCGCCATCCGCTCGGCCATGTCGCGGCCCGCGCCGCTGCGCCGGTCGGTGCGGTGTTTACCCTGATTGCGCTGGTGACCGGCAGCCTGTGGGGGCAGCCCATGTGGGGCACATGGTGGGTATGGGATGCACGCCTGACTTCGGTCCTGGTCT
>RFZE01000251.1 GCA_009920875.1 Alphaproteobacteria bacterium
ACCGAAATGGGCTTTCGCAAAAATTTGGAAGCCATGCAATTGGCGCTGGCCAATAAGCTGCCCTTCATCCATTTGGTCGAAAGCGCCGGTGCCAATCTCATGCAATATAAAGTCGAGCTTTGGGCGCATGGCGGCGGCGTGTTTTGCAGTCTCGGGCGTTTGAGCGCGGCGGGTATTCCGACCATGACCGTGCTGCACGGGCCGTCAACGGCGGGCGGTGCTTATATGCCCGGCATGTCGGATTATAATGTCGGCGTCAAACATAATGGCATGGCGGCACTGGGCGGTGCGGCTTTGGTGCAAGCGGCGACCGGTGAGATTGCCGATGAGCGCGAGCTGGGCGGCAGTGAAATGCATGCCAGTGTCTCGGGCCTGATTGAATATCTGGCCGAAGATGATGCCGATGGCATTCGCCAAATCCGCGATGTGGTCGCCAATATTGGCTGGAATGAACATTGCCCGCCTTTGCCGCAACGCGATTTTGATGAACCGCTTTATGATGCCGAGGAAATTCTCGGTCTCGTGCCGGTCGATTACAAAATTCCCTATGACAGCCGCGAGCTGATTGCTCGTCTCGTCGATGGCTCGGAATTTACCGAGTTCAAATCGCGTTTCGGGCCAAACTTGATTTGTGTGCAAACCCGCATATTCGGTCATCCGGTCGGGCTGGTGGCCAATAATGGGCCAATGGGCCCCGATGAAGCGGCCAAGGGCGCGCATTTCTTTCAGATTGTTGACCAAGCCGGTACGCCGCTTATTTTCCTCAATAATATTACCGGCTATATGGTCGGAACGGAATATGAGCAGCGCGGCATGATTAAGCACGGCTCGAAAATGATACAAGCGGTGTCGAATATCCGTGTGCCGAAACTGTCTTTCTATGTCGGTGCATCTTACGGGGCAGGCAATTACGGCATGGCGGGTTATGGCTTTGACCCCGACTTTTTGTTCACTTGGCCGGGCGCGATGACCGGCGTGATGAGCGGTGAAAGCGCGGCAGGAACCATGGAAACCGTCGCCATTAATGCCGCCAAGCGGCGCG
>RFZE01000252.1 GCA_009920875.1 Alphaproteobacteria bacterium
GTCCGAAGTCGCCTGTAATTTGTCCGCGCGCCCTGCCTTAGCAAAACATTTCGTCAGGTTCGCATGTCTATTGTGTTTGAGTTGGCTCAGCGTCGCTCAAGCTGAAGCGTATCGCTGTTCGGAATCGAAAGCACAGCCACAGCCCGAATGGATGAGTTCTTTCGGCCTGAACACCGATGCGAGCCAATTATTCGGTTACGCCCAAACGCGGCCAAGCAAGACGCAAACACTCAGCGAAATAGACCAAGTGCTTAAAACAATGGCACTGTCGGATTTATCATTGAATATTCGCTCGGATGTCTCCAGTTCGGTCGTCTCGGAACAAGGCTTTGCTGATGGCGAAACATCGGAAAAAATGCTTATCGCCGGAAAGACAGAGAGCACCCTCTCCTTTGGCATGCTCAGCGGCTCGCAATTATTCATCGATGAAGCAAAATGTGTCGCTTATGCGCGGGTCAGCATCGTAAAATCTGACCTGCCCTATATCCTTGCGCTCTCCGATTTTCGCGATTATCAACTGAAACTGGCGGCGGGCAATACCTCTTTGAGCGATGTCTCGCGCCTACCCGACTTGCTGGAAAATCTGAAAAAAGCCGGGCAAACGCCGGGCACGCGCAGTCAATTGGCCAGCATGCAATCGCAAATTGACCGCACGCAGGCCGATAGCAAATTGCGCGAAGTGTCTTTGCGGCTAAACGATATCCGCACTGCCGACAAATCTGTTGCAGCGCTCCGGAAAGATGCCGTGGCGATTATCAGCCTGACCGATGCGCTTTCCCAGCGCGATTCATCGCCGCCCGATATAAATGCCGCGGGCAATGAAGCGCGAAAAATTCTGGCCGAGATTGACCAGATTTATGCGAAACCGCTGATTGCCGTATCATGGGCGTTGACCGACCAAGAAACGCATGGGGCTCTTTTGGACTTGATAGGCGGCGCAAAGGATAAATATTGGACGCCTGCTCACAGTGATACGCAAGAAAAGCTTGTCATCAAGGCGAATGACTACAAATTGCAACAAGCACTTTTTGT
>RFZE01000253.1 GCA_009920875.1 Alphaproteobacteria bacterium
AGTTTAAGGCGTTGCGCGTAAAGCGCAGAATGGTCAGTGGTATAGGCGTCGCAACGGCCTGAATTATAGGCGGCGACCGCCTCATCGGCTTTTTCAAAAGCGACAATTTCATATTGCATATTATTGGCGCGGAAATAATCCGCCGCGTTCAGTTCGGTCGTCGTGCCTTGATTGGTGCACAGCGTCGCGCCATCAAGCTCTGTCGAACTGGTTACGCCCAAATCTGCGCGCACCATAAAGCCTTGCCCGTCATAATAATTGACGGCGCGGAAATCGACACCGAGTGCCGTATCGCGATGCATCGACCATGTCGTATTTCGGGCGATAATATCAACCTCGCCCGACTGAATGGCGGTGAAACGTTCTTTCGCTGATAGCGGCGTAAACTTGACCTTACCGGCATCACCGAAAATGGCAGCAGCCACGGCTTTACAAAAATCGACATCAATGCCGGTCCAATTGCCTTTATCATCGGGGTTGGAAAAGCCGGGCAAGCCTTGCGACACGCCACATTGCACATGACCACGTTTCTTCACAACGTCCAATGTATTACCGGCGGCACTTGCCGATATGGGGGCCAGCACCAAAAGCAATGATGACACGGCACCAAAAGCCAAGCGTTTGATTTGCATATCCAACCTCATTAGCGAATAATGAGCGAACTCTAACATTTCTGAGCGGAAAGAAAACAGGTGAAAGACGAAACAAAAATTGTTGTCAGTGGCCGCAACCCGAAAGACCATGCCGGTGCGGTCAACACGCCTGTCTATCACGCCTCAACCATCATCTATCCGTCGCTTGCCGCCATTCGCGGCACGGAGAAAATTCCCTATACATATGGCCGTCGCGGCACGCCAACGACCAGCGCCCTGCAAGACGCCATGAACGCGCTTGAAGGGGCTGACGGCACCATGCTCACACCCTCAGGCGCATCAGCTGTATCGCTGGCCATTATGACGGCGGTTTCCGCCGGGTCGCATTTGCTGATGGTCGATAGCGCCTATCAGCCGACACGCAAGC
>RFZE01000254.1 GCA_009920875.1 Alphaproteobacteria bacterium
ACCATGCGCGCGCGCAAATTGATGCTGCAATGGGCGCGCTGGGGCTTTAGTCATGTCTTCGAAAGCGGGTGGCCGCAAAAAAAACAGCGCGGGTGACGGGACGATTACCGAAAACCGCCGCGCCCGCCGCGATTTTGAAGTCACCGAAACTTTTGAAGCCGGTCTGGTGCTGCAAGGCACGGAAGTGAAAAGCCTGCGCCTCGGCAAGGCCAATCTGGCGCACAGCTTCGCCACAGTGCGCGATGGTGAGGGCTTTTTGATGAATGCCGATATTCCCGAATATGTTGCGGGCAATCGCCATAATCATAAGGCGACGCAGCCGCGCAAGCTGCTGTTGCACAGGCGTGAATTGAATAAGCTGATGGCGGCGGTGCAGCGCGACGGCATGACCATTGTGCCGCTCAAGCTGTATTTCAATGAACATGGCAAAGCCAAGCTGCTGCTCGGTTTGGCGCGTGGCCGCAAAAAAGCCGACAAGCGCGATGTCGAGAAAAAACACGACTGGCAACGGCAAAAAGCGCGCCTACTCAGATAGTCGCGCCCTTATATCCGCAAAAACCCCTTCGAACATTTCTTCTGTAAGGCGGCCCGTATTGGTGTTGTAGCGCGAGCAGTGATAGCTCGAGACCAGCGTGAAATCGGCCAGTTGATAGGAGGTGGCGTGGCCGAAGGGCGCGTCTTTCAGCTTGGTATTGGTGGCACGCAACACGCTGTCATGCGAAATTTTGCCGAGCGACAGCACGATTTTCAGCTTCGGCAGACCGGCCAGCCGCGCCGCCAAAAACCGGCGGCAATTATTGATCTCCGCGCCGACCGGCTTGTTTTGCGGCGGCACACAGCGCACCGCATTGGTAATCATGCAGTTTCTGAGCCGCAGCCCGTCGTCAATGTGCTTATCGTAAACCCCTTCGGAAAAGCCGAATTTCGCCAAAGTTTGATAGAGCAAATCGCCGGCCCAGTCGCCGGTGAAGGGGCGGCCGGTGCGATTGGCGCCGGTCACGCCG
>RFZE01000027.1 GCA_009920875.1 Alphaproteobacteria bacterium
TTTTCCAAACACCAAACCCGATAGCGCGAGGTCGGAATGCGCTTATAGTCGGTTTCCTGCACGCGCATGTCATAGCGCCCCGCCCCCGCCGTATAGGCCTGCGCATTATATTTGTGCTGCACGAGATTGGTGTCACAGGCCTCAACCAGCAGCGCGGCGAGCGCATCATCAGCCATGTCGATAAATTGCGGCGCAGCATTGGCGACTTTGGTGTTCCACATGCGCGCCACCCATTCAAACACGGCCGGTGCGCGGGCGCGCATAATCTCGGCCGGCACAGGGTCTTGCGAAAAGTGCCGCAGCATCGGCCCCATCAGGCCGTAATCGGCAATGCTGGGGGTCGCGCCCAGCACATAGGGGCGGCGCTCAAAAATTGCCTGCAAGCGGTCAAGCGCGGTGAAATAGGTTTGCTCCGTATGCGCCCAAGTTTGGCGGCTGATCCCATCGCTCTTCACAAAGCCACCCAATTGGCGCGCTTTAATCAGGCGAATGGCCAGCCAGCGCGGAATGGCGCGATTACCTTCAACAATGTCGGTGTAAATCGCCTCGGCGGCTGAGACGCGGCCCAGCCGATAGCTCCAGCGATAATGCATGGCCGGTCGCCACAGCCACTCATCGGCATAATCTTCAATCAGCAATGCGGCGAAACGCAGCATCGGGTCGGCGGGATATATCTTCCCATTATCATAATGCCCGTCCAGCCAAGCCAGCATGGGCGTGGTGTCGGTCATCCAGCGGCCATCGTCAATCTGCACCACCGGCATTTGCACAACACCGGCACCGGCCAGCAGCTTTTTCTCATTGCCGACGGTCGGCAGCGATTGATAAGGAATGGAGCGATAGCGCAGATAGGCCTCAAGCTTGCCCGTATAATAGGAAATATTGCAGCCATAAACGTCGAGCTTCATGCCGCCGCCTCACCCATTACTCTTTGGCGTGCTCGACATAAATCGGCGACGACCAAGCGCGCTCTTCCACTTCGGCGAGGCACTCATCATCGCGCGCCGTGCGGTCATCACCATAGCACATATTGACCTCGACACAATTGCCGTCATCGTCATAAGTGCAGCGCAGATTGTCGGCATTGATTTTCTTCGAAGGCTCTTGAATGGCGCGCACATAATAGGTCGCCATGCGATTGCTGGCGGCAAATTCAGGGTCGCTGAAAGTCGCCTGACAGCCATTGCCCTTATCATTGCACGGAATGACCTTCCACGGGTCTTCAATCAGTTTCTCGACCGCCTCGCCCTGCTCGATTTGCGGACGAATACGCACCACTTCAAAACGGGTGATTTTCATGCGCTCACTTGACGGGTTGAAACATTCATTGGCGCAAAGTTTTTGAACACGTTGCGCGCCCAAAGCGGCCACCGTTTCGTCTGCGCAGCCGGCCTTTTGCTTATGCGCACCGGCTGCTTTCACTTCGAATATCGGCGAGCCATTACGCTTGGTCGTGCCGCCCATCGGCACACCGTCTTTGGTATTGAACCAAAGCAAAATGCGCGGGCCGCTTGTGCCATAAGTTTCGCGGCGTTTAATCGCGTCAAAAATTTCTTCGCGCGAGCGCCCTTCCGCATGCACGGCGGCCAGACCGCCGGTCGTCCAGAAACTGGCTTGGCGTTCCTGTTCCGTCGCGCCGAAACCGCGCTGCATAATCTCATCGCGCTCCAAAACCAGCGGCTTACTGCTTTTGGCTTCCATCGGGAATACGCGCTTGCGCCATTCTTCCGTTAAATGCACCGCCTCTGTCGTTTTGGTGCGGTCGACATTTTTAAAGCCGGTGCCGGGCCGCGCGCGGTGATTGTCGCTCGACGCAATAAAGCCCCAATTCAGGCGCGTCGGCTTATCGGCATTGTCGAAGTTTCTAATGGCCAATGCATATTGCACGCTATTGCCCGGGCGATAGCCGAAGCTGGGCAAGAAGCAATCACGGCACTGACCGGCATCGAGCCATTGCTCAATTTCCGTACCGGGAACGGAGAGATGCGCTGCAACGCTGAACACGGCGGCAATGTCGCGGGTTTGTTTGGCGCGTGCTTCGCATTCAGCCGCCCCATCGCCATCGGCCAAGCAACGCTCTATGATGATTTCGCCGGCGCGCCAACACATGGGCAGATATTTCGGCGTCGGCGCAGGGCAATCCGCTGTCAACGCTTCGCTGTCAATATTCAGCGCGCCACGGAATGAACGATACTCTTCCGAATTGCCATGGCCCGACATGACTTCAACCAGCTCCATTTTCTCAGGCCGGTTTTCGGCCTTCAAATGCTTATCAAATGTTACCCCTACCGGCGTGTAAAAGCCCCATGTCGTGCCATGCGGGATAATCAGCGGATCGAGCGCCTGCGCTTCCAAACTGTCGACAAGCGCGCCCGGTGTCTCGGCAATCTCAAAGCATGAGGCAGGCAAATCGGCAATCGGTGTATCGGGGTCGCATAAATCAACCTCTGCCGCTTCTTGTAGGAAACGGCGAATGTCAAAATAGTTTTGTCGGTTATTGAAATCACCGAAAGCCAGCGGTAAAGGTATCAAATCTTTGCCATTGGTACGCAGCGCATTGACCGCCACACCGCCCGATGCAATCGGGCGCTTGGCCAATTCAGCATCCTCAAGCCCCTTAAAGATGACGTTTTTGTGACCGAAATGATCTTCGGGAAGCTGCCCGACTTGCGTCCATTCAAAGCCGACAAAACTGACCATATCGGGACTGTCACCATTGCCGGATACGGCATTACAGGCGCGAATGCTCTGTTTGGTTTGCTCCCAACGTTTCGGCGTCGCAACTTCGGCATGGTCGGTAATCGACCAAAAATCGAGTGCTGAACAGTGGCGGGCATAGTCACATGCATCGGCCAGCGGGTGCGCGCCCTCGCCGCCATAAATCGGCAGCGACCATAAAAAAGCATCGGTCGAGAAAGTGGTATGAACGTGCAAGTCACCGAACAGAATTTGCTTGTCCGGTGTTTCATTCATACCGCGTGCTATGGCTGCCTGCTCGGCGGCCAATGTTTTGATAAGAATATCGCTGCGCTCTTCGCCTTGGATTTCACCAATGCCGCGCGGCTGGCCAAACCAGTCATCATAAGCAGCGTAAACGTAAAGCCCGACCGTGCTGAAAAAAAGCACCACAAGACTGATGGCTAGTTTTCTTTTCGACATTATGTCGTCCCTCCCGAAACCACATCATCCGCGCTGAAGCCTATAATATCAAAAACAGGCTCGGCTTTAAGCGCTTCACCATTATTCTTATTTGGGCAGCAACTTAAATGTTGCCGACGCTTTCGACACCAAAACGCCTTCACTATCAAACAGGCTGGCTTCACTATAGGCGACGCTGCGCCCCATGCGCAAAACTTTTCCCTTGGCAATATATTTGCCGGGCTTACCCGCTTTCAAATAGCTGGTTTTCAATTCCAGTGTTGCGTGACCGCGATATTTTTCCATGTCCAACAAGCTGCGCGTGGCGGCACCACAAGCCGTATCCAGCATGGTTGCAAAAGCCCCGCCATGCAAAATGCCCTGCATATTGAGCCAGCTTTCGGTCATCTCAAACGATACTTCGCTCTCGCCGTTTTCCAGCTTGATGATTTCACGGCCAATCAGCTTACCGATTTCGGAATTGGTAATTTCCGGCGTGAACCCTTTAAGCGGCATTATTTGGCTCCGATAATGTCGTGCTCCGACAAGCGCTGCATATAGGCGGTCAGATTTTTCAAGTCAGCATCAATCGGAATACTGACTTTCGAAAGAAACAAGACCAAAGGATAAAAAATGCAATCGACATAACGCAGCTCGTCGCCACAGATGAAATCTTGCCCCACCAATTGGCTGTCCAGCCAAGCAAACCCATCTTCCGTATTGCGCTTCATCGGCGCGCCAATGGTCTCATCAATGCGCATACGCGAGCGGAAGAAATCGGCGCCCTCCGTATTGCGGAAACCCGCCATGCCGGGGGCAAATATCAAATAATCGCATTGCCGCATACGCATGCGCGTATGGGCGCGCTCGGCTGCATTATTTCCGACAAGGACGGGATCGGGTTTTAACTCTTCCAAATATTCGGCAATCGCCGCCACTTCGGCAATCACTTGCCCGTCTTCCAATTCAATGCAGGGCAACTGACCTGCCGGATTGGTTTTGACGTAATCATCGCCGCGATTTTCACCACCAATCAAATCGACGGTAATGGTTTCAACCTCAATCTGCTTGATGGCGATAATGTTTTCCAAAGCGCGCGGATTGGGCGCGTTCACCGCTGTGTAAAGCTTAATCATGTTTCCCCCGATAAACCTTAAGACAGGCTGAGCATGTGAGCTTGTTCAAATGCTTTTAATTCGTCGAACCGGCCCTCGCGAATTTTGTTCGGCCATTCGGCATCGGTCAATAGCGCGCGACCGACGCCGACCAAATCAAATTCTTCGCGCTCCAAGCGCTCAATCAAACCGTCAATCGGCGCGGCTTCCGAGCTTTCGCCGCCCATGCCGGCAACAAACTCGCCGGTCAAACCGACAGAGCCGACTGTAATGGTCGGCAAGCCCATCAGCTTTTTGGTCCAGCCGGCAAAGTTCAAATCGGAACCTTCAAATTCCGGCTCCCAGAAGCGCCGCGTTGAGCAATCAAAGCAATCAATACCCGCATCGACCATGGGCTGCAAAAACGCCTTCAGCTTATCTGGGTCGGTCGCCATTTTATGTTCAAAGTCTTGCTGCTTCCATTGCGACAGGCGAATGATGAGCGGGAAGTCTTTGCCGACAGCGGCGCGCGCCTTCTCGATAATCTCAACTGCGAAAGCCGTGCGTTCTTCCAATATACCGCCATATTCATCATCGCGAATATTCGTGCCTTCCCAGAAGAAGGTATCAATCAAATAACCATGCGCACCATGAAATTGCGCGCCGTCAAAACCGGCTTCGCGCGCCGCGACCGTGCCTTTGGCGAAGGCATCGGCAATATCGGTGATGTCTTGTTTGGTCATCGCCTCGCCGACTTCTTTACCAGGATATTTCAGTCCCGAAGGCGACAATGTGCTGGCTTCGGGATTGAGGCCGGTGCCGTCGCGGCGCATTGAGCCGGTGTGCCAAAGCTGCGGCATAATCAATCCGCCCGCATCATGCACTTCATCGGCGACACGCTTCCAACCGGCCAGCGCCTCGGGTGTATGAAAGTCCGGAATATTCGGATCCATACTGGCCGAGGGGTGGTCAATGGTTGTGCCCTCAGTGATAATCAGACCGACCCCACCCTCAGTGCGGCGGCGATAATAAGCGGCGACATCTTCGGTCGGGTGACCGCCCGGCGAATGGCTGCGCGTCATCGGCGCCATCACAATACGATTGGGAATTTCCAGGCCGTTCAGCGTGAAAGGTGAAAACAAAGCAGAATATTGCGTCATCAGGGTGTCCTATATTAAATCCGGCAACAAATTTGCAGAGCGCTATCACAAAATCAAGTAAATGGTGCTATATTATATGAAACCTGAAAACACTTTCGGAGCGCGCCATGAATGAAAGAATAGCAAAATACCAAATCGGCGACGTGGTTAAGCATCGCTTTTTCGATTTTCGCGGCGTCATTTTTGACGTCGATCCCACTTTTTCAAATACCGAAGAATGGTGGCAATCCATTCCGGCAGAGGTGCGTCCACGTAAAGACCAGCCCTTCTACCACTTGCTCGCTGAAAATGAGGAAACTGAATATATAGCCTATGTTTCGGAGCAAAACCTGCTGCGCGACACCAGCGAAGAGCCGGTGCGGCATCCGCAGGTCGATGAAATTTTCGGCAGTTTTGACGGCGCGCGCTATGAAGTGCTTGTCCACAACACGCATTAAGGTCATACGTCGCCATGATTAGACCGGTGCTGCGCTTTTTCGGGCGGCTCATCATTAAATATCTCGAAAAACCGATACTCAATTATCGGTCCTATCAATTCATTCCGCTGGCTGAGCTGGAAGCGTGCTTGCAGCCGGGCGATGTTTTGCTGGTCGAAGGCAATCAACGCATTTCCTCAGCCATTAAATATCTCACCCAATCCACTTGGTCGCATGCCGCTTATTTTGTCGGCCGCGATGCCGGTTTGCGCGACAAGCACGGCCACCCCGCAGCTTTGGTTGAGGCCGATTTGACCGATGGCGTCATTGCTGCCTCGCTGACCAAATATCTCGGCTATAATACGCGCATTTGTCGGCCCGCGCTTATAACTGAAGAAGACCGCGCCATTGTCAGCGATTACATCATCAAATCCATCGGGCAATCTTACGATGTCAAAAATGTCGTCGATTTGGCGCGCTATCTCTTGCCACAGCCGCCCGTGCCGGTGCGCTGGCGGCGGCGTATGATTGCGCTGGGCAGCGGTGAGCCGACGCAGGCCATATGTTCAACGCTGATTGCGCGCGCCTTTCAATTCGTTCACTATCCGATTTTACCCGATGTCACACGAGAAAATCAGCGCGAGATAATGCATATCCGTCACCACTCCTTGTTCACGCCGCGCGATTTTGATGTCTCGCCCTATTTCAATATCGTCAAGCCGACGATCGAAAAGCGGCCCGACTATAAACAGTTTGAATGGCAGAACCGGCGCGTCACAGAAGCCTATGAAGAGGTTGAAAAACCCCATGCGTCGTGACCACAAGCCTTATTCCATGCGTCTGCTTGTCAATTTCATCCGCCGGTTTTACACGCGTTGGCGGCTTACGCCGCAATTCACCGCAGTCGGCAGCGGCCTTGAAGTGATCGGCCCGCATCGCTTGGAAATTTGGGGCGATGATATTTACCTCGGCGACAATGTGCATATTCAAACCTCGCGCGGACAAATGTCGCGCCTTTGCACCTGGCCAAATGAAACCGGTGGCCGCGGACGTATTGATATTGGCAGCCACACATTGCTGACCCCCGGCCTGCAGATTGTATCGGCTGACCATGTATCGATTGGCGACAATGTGATGATTGCCAGTCGCGTCTATATTTCCGACTCTGATTGGCATGAAATATATGACCGCCTCGCCTCGCCCGGGCCACGTGCCCCGGTGCATATTGGCGAAAATGTCTGGCTTGGTGAGGGCGTGAAGGTCTGTAAAGGTGTCACAATCGGCGCAAATAGTGTTATTGGTGCAGGGTCGGTTGTCACCAAAGATATTCCGGCCAATGTCATTGCCGCGGGCAATCCCGCCAAACCGCTCCGTGAGCTTGAAAAAGGACGCCCCATAAAAAAGCGTGAAGCCATGTTTGAGGATATAAAAGAATATAATAAAACAATGCGTTATCTCCATTACTTAAACCATAATAGTAATGGATTTATTGCTTGGATAAGGCAAATTATCGTACCGTCTCGGAAAGGTTAATTCATGCGCCTCGCGACCATATTTTGTGTCCTCATATTCTCCGGTCAAACGGCCTTCGCGCAGGACCACGCCCTTGCCATGCATGGCGCGCCGCAATTAGCCGCCGATTTCACACATTATAATTATGCCAGCCCCAATGCCTTGCAGGGGCGCACCTTAAAACAAGCGCAAATCGGCAGTTTTGACAGCCTTAACCCGTTTTCCATTCGCGGTAATGCCGCGAAAAACATTCGTGAACGCGTGTTTGAAAGCTTATTGGACCGCCATTATGACGAATCCTTCTCGCTTTATGGCCTGCTGGCGGAGACGGTGACGGCAGCGCCCGATCGGAGCAGCGTTACCTTTACCATTCGCCGACAAGCCAAATTTGCCGATGGCAAGCCTGTTACCGCAGCCGATGTCGCCTTTACGTGGCAGCTTTTGCGCGGTCAAGGACGCCCCAATCATCGTTATTATTATGATCAAGTCGAAACCCTGACGACACCGAACAATCGCACGGTCACCTTTACTTTTAAGCCCTCGCCGCCCGACCGCGAATTACCGCTGATCATCGGACTGATGCCAATATTACCCAAACATATTTATGGCGAGCGCGATATTCAGGCCGCCTCGCTTGATTTGCCACTCGGTTCCGGCCCTTATGAAATCGCCGAGGTGACACCGGGAGCGCAAGTGCGATTTGAAAAACGCGCAGACTATTGGGCCGATAATCTGCCGCATAATCGCGGGCGTCATAATTTTGCAGTGATTTTGGAAGATTATTACCGCGACGAAGCAACCGCCTTTGAAGCCTTCAAAGCGGGTGACCTCGATATTTGGTTTGAGAGCAATCCGCAACGCTGGACCACCGGCTACAACTTCCCCGCTGCCAATGATGGCCGCATCGTCAAGGAAAACATCACGCTCGGCACACCGTCCGGTTTACGCGCCTTTGTGATGAACACGCGCCGCCCGCTTTTGGCCAATCGGGCCTTGCGAAAAGCGATGGATTTGACCTTTGACTTTCAATGGATAAACAAAATTCTCTATGGCGATGTTTTTCGCCGCACCGGAAGCTATTTCGGCAATACGGAACTGAGCGCCAGCGACAAACCGATGAGCGATGATGAAGCCGAGCTTTTATCGCGCAGCCTTATTCCGCGCGCCGAGTTGGAGCTTGGCTATAAAGCGCCTGAAAGTGACGGCACGGGCCGCGACCGCGCCAAACGCTTGGAGGCCATGCAATTATTGGAAAAAGCAGGCTTTCAGATGCGCGGCAAAAGCCTGTTCAGCCCAAGCGGCGAAAAGGTTGAGTTGGAAATTCTGGTGCAGCGGCGCAGCGATGAGCGTCTCGCTTTGTCATGGCGGCGCATGTTGGCCGGCATTGGCGTCGATTTGAAAGTGCGGCTTATCGATTCCAGCCAATATCAAAGGCGGCTGCAAAATTTCGATTTTGATTTGACTGCCTATAATTATTACGCCTCGCTATCGCCGGGTAATGAACAAATATATTATTGGGGCAGCGAAGCGGCCGACACGCCAGGCAGTCGTAATTATGCCGGCATTAAAGACTTCGCCGTCGATACTGCCGCAACGGCGTTGACCCGCGCTGAATCAAAAGAAGATTTCGTCACGGCGGCGCGCGCGCTTGACCGTGCATTGATGAGCGGCCGCTATTTCATTCCGCTCTACCACAATCCCGTGCAATGGGTTGCGCGCTGGCATTTTGTCGAGCATCCGACCCGACATTCTGCCTATGGTGCGCGGCTTGATGCGTGGTGGATGAACCACGATAATTAAAAGCTAAATCGCGTCCGCCGATTTCAGCTCTTCCAGCACATCACCATCAATGCCCCAATCGGCAAAGGCCGTATCATTATGCTCGCCGATTTTCGGCGGCGGGCCCTGAATTTCACTCGGCGTGCCGCTGAAGCGCGGAGCAACATTGGGTTGCTTAATGCCAAAGGCCTCGGTGATGGTGTCGCGCTCGCGATTGTGCGGATGGTCAAATGCCTCATCCATATCGAGCACCGGCGCATAGCAAATATCCGTGCCCAGCATAATCTCGTCCCACTCGTCACGGGTTTTGGTTTTGAAGGCTTCAGCCACTTTGGCTTTCAATTCAGGCCAGGCCGCTTTGTCCATTTGCGCGTCAAAAGCGGCGTCGCCAAAACCGGCTTTCTCGCGCAGCAGGGCGTAAAATTGCGGCTCAATGGAACCGATGGAAACGAATTTGCCGTCTTTGGTTTCGTAAGTGTCATAAAAATGCGCCGCGCCGTCGAGCATATTGGCAAAGGGTTTGCTTTCCCAAATCCCCGCCGCTTTCATGCCGAAGAACATGCCCATCAGCGAGGTCGCACCATCGGTCATGGCGCAGTCAATCACTTGCCCTTTGCCCGATTTATTGGCCTCAACCAAAGCCGCACAAATGCCCATAGCAAGGTAAAGCGCACCGCCGCCAAAATCACCGACCAGATTGAGCGGCGGCACCGGCTTATCTTTGCCGATGGCGGCCAGCGCGCCGGTTAAGGCGATGTAGTTAATATCGTGCCCTGCCGCTTGCGACAGCGTGCCGAACTGCCCCCAGCCGGTCATGCGGCCATAGACGATTTTCGGGTTACGGGCCTGCACGACATCAGGCCCCAAGCCGAGGCGTTCCATCACACCCGGACGGAAACCTTCTTGAATGACATCGGCCTGCTCGACCAATTTTAGCACCGCTTCAATGGCTTCGGGCTTTTTCAGATCCAGCGCAATCGACTTGCGGCCTCGGCTATTGGTGTCAGACGGATAACCACCTGCCCCGCCCTTGCGGTCGATGCGGATAATATCGGCACCCATATCCGACAACAGCATGGCGCAGAAAGGCCCCGGGCCGATACCTGCCATTTCAATGATTTTAACGCCGCTTAACGGACCTTTACCCATGATGAAACCTCCCAAAATCTGCTGGGAGTTTAACAGCACAGGTCATGTGAGCAAGACCGTTTATTTCTTGCCGCTGCGCACCACTTCAATATTCAAATCACGGATTTTTTTGCGCAGCGTATTGCGGTTTACGCCGAGCAGTTCCGCCGCTTTAATCTGATTGCCGCGCGTCGCTTCCAAGCACAATTCAATTAACGGCGTTTCAACCTCGCGCATCACGCGCTCATACAACCCATTCGGCGGCAGCGAATTGCCGTGCCCTTTGAAATAATTGCTGAGATGAAAATGCAAGCTTTCGGTTAGATTATTACCCGCCTGCTGGGTTTGCGGCGCAGCCATATCAGTGTCGCTCAACTCGAGCCGAACGGCTTCCGCACCAATCACCTCATCAGCATGCAAAGCCGACAAGCGGCGCACTAAATTTTCCAATTCGCGCACATTGCCGGGCCAGCCATACGCCTTCAGCGCATCAATGGCTTCGCGGTCAAAGCTTTTAACTGACAGGCCTTCATCGGCACCGCGCGCCATAAAATGGCGCACCAGCTCTTCAATATCTTCGAGCCGCTCGCGCAAAGGCGGCAGGCGCAGCGGCACAACATTAAGGCGGAAATAGAGGTCTTCGCGGAACAGCCCCTGGCGAATAAGGCGGCGCAAATCTTGATGCGTCGCGGCAATCACCCGCACATCGGTTTTAATCGGCTGGCGACCGCCAATGGTTGTGTATTCCCCTTCTTGCAACACGCGCAGCAAGCGGGTTTGCGTTTCCATCGGCATATCACCGATTTCATCAAGGAATAAGGTGCCGCCTTCGGCTTGGGCAAAGCGGCCATCCATGCGCTGATTGGCACCGGTGAACGAGCCTTTCTCATGGCCGAATAATTCGCTCTCAATCAGTTCTCGCGGAATCGCAGCCATGTTCAGCGCCACAAATTGCCCGCGCTTGCGCGTGCCGAAATCGTGCAGCGCCTTGGCGACAAGCTCCTTACCTGTGCCGCTTTCGCCGGTAATCAGAACCGATAAGTCATTTTGTGTCATGCGCGCCACGGCGCGATAAATTTCCTGCATGGCGGGTGAGGCCCCGACCAATGGCAACCCGTCTTCATCTCCGGCTTCGGCTTGACGAGTAACGCCATCGCTTGGTGTATCCACGGCGCGTTGCACCAGTGCCGTCAATTCGCTCAAGTCAAACGGTTTGGGCAGATAATCAAATGCACCCTTTTCCGCCGCCGTAATGGCCGTGCCGAGCGTGTTTTTAGCGCTGATGACAATAATCGGCAAATCGGGGCGCAGCTTTTTGATGCGCGGAATGACATCGAAAGCGTTTTGGTCGGGCATCATGACATCCGTAATCACCACATCTCCCTCGCCATTGCTGACCCATTGCCAAAGTGAAGCCGCCGTATGGCCGGCGCGCACGTCAAAACCGGCGCGCCCCAAAGCCTGCGTCAACACCGTGCGAATGGCGCGGTCATCATCAGCAACAAGAACTGTTCCCTTGCTCATTGCACTTCTCCTTTTACTTCTCCCTCGCTGACCTCATCAATCATGGGCAATCGAACACAAAATTCGGTGTGGCCCGGCTCGCTATTGCACTCAATCGTGCCGCCGTGGTCGCCGATAATTTTGGCAACCAAAGCCAGTCCCAATCCGGTGCCGCTCGATTTGGTGGTGACGAACGGATCAAACAAATGCGCCTTAATGTCTTCGGGCACACCGCTGCCATTATCAATCACGCTAAATTCCATCGGCAGGCTGACCGGCCGGGCGCGGCCGGGCACGGATAGGCGCACCCCCGGGCGAAATGACGAGGTCAATCTTATCTCGGCCTTATTACCGCTCACCGCTTCGGACGCGTTTTTGACCAGATTGAGGAAGACTTGCGTCAGCAAATCCTTATTGCCTTTCACTTGTGGCAAAGACGGATCATATTTTTCAACAAAGCGAACATGTTTGCCAAAGCCGCTGCTCGCCAATAAGCGAACATTTCCCAGCACCGCATGAACATTGACGGGACTGTCAATGTCGGCGTGGGTTTCGGTAAATTGTTCAAACTGGTCAACCAAACCGGTGATGCGGTCGGTCTCGCTGCAAATCAAACGGGTCAATTCAACCCCATCAGGGCCGGCATCACCTTCCAGCAATTGCGCTGCACCTTTAATGCCGGAAAGCGGGTTTTTAATCTCATGCGCCAACATGGCAGACATGGCCGAAACCGAACGCGCCGCGCCCCTATGGGTCAGTTGTCGGTCAATATGATGCGCGATAGAGCGCGGCTGGACGACAATCAGGGCTTGCCGGTCGCCTTCTTCAAGTTCGGTCGGCGTCACATGCAAATCGACCATGCGACCGTTATTTGTGCCGCCAATCTGCGTCGGTGCTGTCAAATCAATGCCATATTCATTAAAGCTCAAATTATTGTCGAGACAACGTTCCACCAGACTGATAACCGGACTGCCAAAGGGCAAAACATCGACAATATGCTGGCGACGCAGCACATTCAGACTGGAGCCGAAAAATTCTTGCGCGGCGAAGTTGGCATAGGTGACATGGCGGTTACTGCCGATGGAAATGACCGGCTGCGGCAATGCATCGAGCAGTAATTTTTCATTGGGCACAATCATCAGGCGGCCTCGCTGTCAGATATTTCATACAGGTTTTGCATGCGCTGCATGACCTGTGCAGGGTCTTCCAAGCGACAAATTTCGCCACGATGCGCTTTGCCACCCTCAACGCCGAACAGGCTTTCAATAAATCCGGCGATATGTTTACGCGCCACACGCAGGCCAAGCCCTTCGCCATAAAGCGCCAAACAGTCGCCATACCAATCAGCAAATATGCGCCATTGTTGCGCCGCACATGGGGCTTCAGGCCAAACGCCGGTGTCCAAAAATGTCTCGATTTGCCCAGGCAGCCACGGACGGCCAATAACGGCGCGCCCGATCATAACTCCGGCAGCGTTGGACGCCGCTAAAGCCGCCGCCGCCGTTTCGCCGTTTACGACATCGCCATTGACAATAACCGGAATTTGCACCGCCTCGACCGTGGCGCGCACAGCATGCCAATCGGCTTTACCTTTATAAAATTGGCAACGCGTGCGGCCATGCACGGTAATCATTTGCACACCCAAAGCTTCAGCGCGCTCAGCGATTAAGGGTGCATTAAGCAGATTGTCATCCCAGCCCAAACGCATTTTCAGCGTGACCGGCTTGCTGCTGCCCTGCACCGTAGCCGCGATAATCGCCTCGGCCAGGGTTTCATCGCGCATCAAAGCCGAGCCGGACAAACCGCCGGTTACTTGCCGCGACGGACAGCCCATATTGATATCAACGACATCAGCACCGGCAGCGCAGGCCAGTTTCGCACCTTCGCGCATCCAATGCGGATCACGACCGGCCAACTGAAGAATAAAGGGTGATAGCCCGAACCCCTCGGCGCGGCGCACCACATCGGCACGCGATTTGACCAAGTCTTCACTGGCTACCATTTCAGAAACCACAGAAACGCGACTGGCTTTCGCCACCGCTTTGCGAAAAGCGTAATCCGTGACACCCGACATCGGTGCCAATAATACGCGCCCCGAAAGCGTTATATCCCCTAGCTGAATGGTCATTTTTTAGGCAAAAACCGAAATGTTCACGATGTGCCTAAAATGGGTGCATAACCTTATAAAGGCAAGCAATTTTCTAAAATTCTGTCGCCTTATGCCGCGTCTCAGGCTAGATTAGACGCCATGAATGAACGCTTATCCACAGTTGCACTGATTGTTGCTGCCGGTCGCGGAAGCCGCGCCGGACAAGGAAAACCTAAGCAATACCGCGACATGCCCGATGGTAGCGGCGGCTCCGTGCTGGCCCGCAGCATAGCCGCCTTTGCCGATAATGAGGTTATTTCCAGCCTCTGCGTGGCCATTCATAAAAATGATGTAAAGCTTTATGAAAACATAATAAGTAATTGTAATAAAAAAGATAAAATAGCCTATGTTTTAGGTGGTGAGGACCGCCAAGCGTCGGTGTTGAACGGTTTACAAGCTTTGGCTGAGGGGCAACCACAGCGCGTTTTCATTCACGATGCAGCACGCCCTTTCGTGTCACAAGATTTGATTGAACGGTGTTTGGACAATTTCACCGATACAGACGGTGTTATTCCCACCCTGCCGGTAACGGATACGCTAAAAAAAGCCGAAAATGGCCAGATCACTGAGACAGTACCTCGTGACGGGCTATATCGCGCGCAAACACCGCAATTATTCGACTTTGCCAAAATCTTGGAAGCTCATAAAGCCGCCCCGCAAGGAAGCATGACCGATGACGCTGCAGTGGCCGAACGGGCCGGATTGCGCGTGCGTATCATTGACGGCGAGACGCAAAACATCAAACTGACGACGGAAGAAGATTTTGCCATGACCTCACCCCTAATTCCGCGCACCGGCTTGGGCTTCGACGTGCATCGCTTTGGCGACGATGGCAGCGCAGATACCGTTATGCTGTGCGGTGTCGCTATTGGGCATAACCGCGAAATTATCGGCTATAGCGATGCCGATGTCGGGCTGCACGCCATTACGGACGCGCTTTTGGGAGCACTTGCTGAGGGCGATATTGGCGACCATTTTCCGCCGTCTGATGCCGCAAATAAAGACCGCGCTTCAGCCGAGTTTCTGAAACATGCGCTTCACCTTGCCGCCGCCAAACAAGCGCGGCTGACCCATATTGATCTGACGCTGATTTGCGAAGCGCCGAAAATCGGCCCGCATCGCGCCGCCATGCGCGAAAGGCTGAGCGCCCTGACCGGCTTGCCGCTCTCTGCCGTCTCGGTGAAAGCCACCACCACTGAGGGGCTGGGTTTTAGCGGTCGCGGTGAAGGCATAGCGGCGCAAGCGACAGCGACAATCTTGCTGCCGGATGGCGCATAATGGGCGGTTTGCACAAACTTCCGACGCATTTAACGCCACTTTCGCCCGCCGCGTGGATTGCCACCTTTTTCGGCTCCGGCTTGCTGAAACCGGCTTCCGGCACTTGGGGCTCGCTGGCCGCGCTCGCGCCCGGCCTCCTTATTGCTCAGCATTTCGGTGCGGCCGGTCTCATCATAGCCGCCGCTTTTGCCTATGGTTTGGGCCATTGGGCCAGCACGGTATGGATTGACGGCACAGAAGACAAAGACCCCTCGCCCATCGTCATTGATGAAGTGGCCGGTCTTTGGCTGACCTTGACCCTTGCCCCGCTGACGCCGCTCGGTATCGCGCTTGCCTTTGTGCTGTTTCGCCTGTTCGATATTGTAAAGCCCTGGCCAGTGCGCTGGGCCGATAAAAACATCAGTGGCGCGACAGGCATAATGCTTGATGATGTTTTGGCAGGCATATGGGCTGCGCTGGTCTTACTGGCCGCGCGCGAATTCGGAATGATATAGGAGACAGAGCCATGTTGTTCGACAAAAAATTGACCGATA
>RFZE01000028.1 GCA_009920875.1 Alphaproteobacteria bacterium
CTGATTGTGCCGGTCGCCATGGAAGAGAAGCTGCGCTTCGCTATCCGTGAAGGTGGCCGCACCGTCGGCGCCGGCGTCGTCGCAGCAATTATTGAGTAGCGTAACCGGAGGAGTGTAGCTCAACTGGTAGAGCACCGGTCTCCAAAACCGGGGGTTGGGGGTTCGAGTCCCTCCACTCCTGCCAGCCTCGGAAGAGGCGGCAGGTTTTGTGAAGGGAAAATGCAAACCGCAAGGTTTGTCGGAAAGAGGAAAATCGGCAGATGGCAAATCCGCTGAAATTTGTGCAAGAAGTGCGAAGCGAAACGTCCAAAGTGACGTGGCCGACCCGCAATGAAGTCGCCGTGACAACGGTCATGGTTTTCATTTTGGCTACGCTTGCCGCTATTTTCTTTTTTATCGCCGACCAGATTTTAAGCTGGCTGGTGTCACTACTTTTGGGACTGGCTAATTAATATGGCAAAGCGCTGGTATATCGTTCACGCCTATTCGAACTTTGAGCACAAAGTGGCGGAAAGCATTCGCGAGCAGGCGGCACAAACCGGATTGCAGGACGCATTTGAGGAAATCCTCGTGCCGACTGAAGAAGTGGTTGAGATGCGTCGTGGGCGTCGCGTCAATAGTGAGCGAAAATTCTTCCCGGGCTATGTGTTGGTGAAAATGGATTTGACCGATGAGGCTTATCATCTGGTCAAAAACACGCCAAAAGTCTCTGGCTTTTTGGGATCGCAAAGCAGGCCGGCACCGATTTCCCAATCGGAAGTTGACCGGATTGTTAATCAGGTTGAAGACGGGGCGGAGCGACCCAAACCGTCAATCATATTTGAAGTGGGCGAGGAAGTGCGCGTATGCGACGGCCCGTTTGCTTCTTTCAGCGGCCTCGTTGAAGAGGTCGATGAAGAAAAGGCGCGGCTGAAAGTAGCCGTGTCGATTTTCGGTCGGGCAACCCCGGTCGAATTGGAGTACGGGCAAGTCGAAAAAGGCTGAACCCCGTGAAAGTTCGTGGCAGGCAGAGCAAACTGCCGCACCACGGCCCATAATCGTCAGCCCCGCAAGGGGTAGGAAAGGAACGAGAGATGGCAAAAAAGATTGAAGGCTACCTGAAAATGCAGGTGCCGGCAGGGGGCGCAAGCCCGTCACCGCCGATTGGCCCGGCTTTGGGTCAGCGCGGTCTGAACATTATGGAATTTTGTAAGGCTTTCAATGCGAAGACGCAGGAAATGGAAGCCAATATGCCGATACCGACCATTGTTACGATTTATGAAGACAAGTCTTTTGATTTTGTCATCAAAACGCCGCCCGCTTCATATTATTTGAAAAAGGCTGCCAAGCTGGATAAGGGCGGTTCAACGCCGGGTCGTGAAGTCGCCGGTTCGGTGACGATGGCGCAATGCCGCGAAATTGCCGAGCAGAAAATCGCTGATTTGAACACCACCGATTTGGACGAAGCGCAAAAAATGATCGCCGGTTCTGCGCGGTCTATGGGTTTTGAGGTAAGAGACTAATGGCCGGAAAACGAACAAAAGCAGCCAATGAGTCTGTTGATAAGAACAAACTCTATTCGCTCGATGAAGCCGTTAAGCTTGTCAAGGCCAACGCCACAGCCAAGTTTGACGAAACAGTAGAAATTGCCATCAATCTGGGCGTTGACCCACGCCATGCCGACCAAATGGTTCGCGGCGTGATTGAACTGCCCAATGGCACTGGCCGCGCACAGCGCGTTGCCGTGTTTGCCCGCGATGAAAAAGCCGAGGAAGCGAAAGCGGCCGGTGCTGACATTGTCGGTGCAGAAGATTTGATGGAAACCGTGCAAGGCGGAACGATTGATTTTGACCGCTGCATTGCCACGCCGGATATGATGCCGCTGGTCGGTCGTCTCGGCAAGGTTTTGGGGCCGCGCAATTTAATGCCGAACCCGAAAGTCGGCACGGTGACGACAGATGTCGCAGAAGCGGTGCGCGCAGCTAAAGGCGGCGCGGTTGAGTTTCGTGTCGAAAAGGAAGGCATTGTGCAAGCCGGTGTCGGTAAAGCCAGTTTCTCGGAAGAGCAATTGGCCGGAAACATCCGCGCGCTGGTCAATGCCGTACAAAAGGCACGGCCAAGTGGTGCTAAAGGCACCTATATGAAACGTTTGGCGGTCAGCTCCACAATGGGGCCGGGCGTCAAACTGGATATGGCAGACCTCGGCAACGAGGCATAAGAATTTTGTCCGCCGCCCTTTGCGTATACATGGGGGCGGCGGGCGGATGACCGAAGGTTAAGCCTTCGGCCTGTCCGAGATTACAGGGGCATTCAATTGGGAATGCTTAATATCCTGTATGAGACGGGAGAACAGTTTTTGAGAGCGCGAAAGCGCTTAATCGGCTGGTCCCGGGACAGGAAGAGCGTCACCAGATGCTTATTGTATCCGGTGGCAATTCCGAACCGGTGCCACAACCCGAAAGGGGGCGGCACCACCAGCGTATGTCGTGAGACATACAAAGGAGAGTGAACAGTGGATAGAGCTGCAAAAGAAGAGCTCGTGTCACACTATAACGGCATTTTTGAAAATGCCGGTGTGATTGTCGTGACCCACTATTCGGGGCTTTCCGTGCCGGATCTCGATGAGCTTCGGCACCAAATGGCGGATGTCGGTGGCACGGTCAAAGTGACCAAAAACCGTCTCGTCAAGCTCGCTCTCGCAGGAACACCAAACGAATCTGTCGGTGAATTTTTCATTGGCCCGACCGCGATTGCCTTTTCAGACGATCCGGTTGCCGCCCCGAAAGTCGCCGCCAACTTCGCGAAAGCCAATGATAATCTGAAAATCATTGGCGGCATTATGGACGGCAACGTTCTTGATGCTGATGGTGTCAAAAATCTGGCGTCGTTGCCGTCTCTGGACGAGCTGCGCGGTCAACTTGTCGGACTTATCAACTCACCTGCTACCAAATTGGCAGGCGTGTTGCAGGCTCCGGCCGGTCAACTGGCCCGCGTAATTGGCGCCAAAGCTGCAGAGGGAGATGCCGCGTAAGCGGTAGGTCCCGGAACAACCGATTGGAGAAAGAAAATGGCTGATATTGAAAAAATTGCCGATGATCTCTCAAGCCTGTCCGTGATTGAAGCGGCTGAGCTTGCTAAACTTCTGGAAGACAAATGGGGCGTTTCTGCCGCTGCACCTGTTGCAGTAGCCGCTGCCCCTGCCGCCGGCGATGGCGGTGCTGCTGCTGAAGAGAAAGACGCATTTACCGTCGTTCTCGCCGCAGCAGGCGACCAGAAAATCAACGTCATTAAGGAAGTTCGTGCCATCACCGGTCTGGGTCTGAAAGAGGCCAAAGAGATCGTTGAAGGTGCACCGAAAGACCTGAAAGAAGACGTTCCCACCGCCGAAGCTAACGAGATTAAAGAGAAGCTCGAAGGCGTTGGCGCGACTGTCGAACTGAAATAGTTCGCGTCTAGAAATACGGGGTGGCCGGGCGTTTCAGTCCGGCCGCCCCATCTTGCCTTTTAGGCACATGCCTCCAAATCGCGGGTAGGGGGCGTGCATAGCGGGGAAACCCGTTTACCGGTTTACCGGGCCCGCTTGGGAAAAGTGAGGATAGCTCATGTCGCAAGCTTACGCAGGTCGCAAACGTGTTCGCCGTTCATTCGGTCGCATTCCACAAGTTGTGGAAATGCCAAATCTGATTGAAGTTCAGAAATATTCCTATGACCAGTTTTTACAGGTGCAAGAGCCTGATGGTGGTCGTGATGAAGACGGTTTGCAGGCTGTGTTCAAATCGGTTTTCCCGATTAGTGATTTCTCCGGCGCTTCCATGTTGGAATTCGTCTCCTATGATTTTGAAAAACCCAAATATGACGTCGAAGAGTGCCAACAGCGTGGCATGACTTATGCCGCTCCGCTGAAAGTGACGCTCCGTCTGGTGGTGTTTGATATTGATGCAGAAACCGGCGCCAAGTCGGTCAAAGACATTAAAGAGCAGGAAGTCTATATGGGCGATCTGCCATTTATGACCGATAATGGCACATTTGTTGTCAATGGCACGGAGCGGGTGATTGTCTCGCAAATGCACCGCAGCCCCGGTGTGTTCTTCGACCATGATAAAGGCAAAACGCATGTATCCGGCAAATTGCTGTTCGCCGCGCGCGTCATTCCTTATCGTGGTTCATGGCTCGATTTTGAGTTTGATGCCAAAGATATTCTCCACGTCCGCATTGACCGTCGCCGCAAATTGCCGGCCACCGTGCTTTTGCATGCGTTGGATTATGCCTCCGATACCATCCTTGAAATGTTCTATGACAAGGTGGTCTATAAGCTCGATAAAAAGGGTTGGGTGACGGATTTTGTGCCCGAACAACGTCGAGGCACCAAGCCGATTTATGATTTGATTGACGCCAAAACAGGCAAGGTCGCGGTTGAGGCGGGTCAGAAAATCTCGCCGCGCAAGGCGCGCCTGCTGGCCGAAGAAGGCTTGAAATCATTGCTTGTCGGTGATGAAGAAGTTATCGGCCGTTTCCTTTCTGACGAATTGGTCAGCTATGAAACCGGCGAGATTTTTGCTGAAGCGGGTGACGAGATTACTGAAGAGCTACTCGCCGAACTGAAAGAAAAAGGCTATGACGAGCTGAGTGTGCTGGATATTGATCCGGTCAATAAAGGCCCGTTTATCCGCAACACGTTGTTTGCCGATAAGTCGAGCGACAAGCTATCGGCTTTGGAAGAAATTTACCGCGTCATGCGTCCGGGTGAGCCGCCAACGCCTGAAACGGCGCAAGCGCTGTTTGACGGCTTGTTCTTTGACAGCGAACGCTATGATTTGTCAGCCGTCGGTCGGGTGAAAATGAATATCCGCCTCAATCAAGAATGCCCTGATGATATTCGTGTGCTGCGCAAAGAAGATATTGTCGGCGTTGTGAAAACACTCGTCGATTTGCGCGACGGACGTGGCGATATTGATGATATTGACAATCTTGGCAATCGCCGTGTGCGTTCGGTCGGTGAGTTGATGGAAAATCAATACCGCATCGGCCTGCTGCGCATGGAGCGTGCCATTAAAGAGCGCATGAGCTCTATCGATATTGATACGGTGATGCCGCAAGATTTGATTAACGCCAAGCCGGTATCGGCATCTGTGCGTGAGTTCTTCGGGTCATCGCAATTGTCACAATTTATGGACCAAACCAATCCGCTGTCGGAAATCACCCATAAGCGTCGTCTCTCGGCGCTTGGCCCGGGTGGTCTGACGCGCGAGCGTGCGGGTTTTGAAGTGCGTGACGTGCACCCGACCCATTATGGTCGTATCTGCCCGATTGAAACGCCGGAAGGCCCGAATATTGGCCTGATTAACTCGCTGGCAACTTTTGCGCGCGTCAATAAATACGGCTTTATTGAAAGCCCGTATCGTAAGGTCGAAGGCGGCAAGGTGACGAAAGAGGTCATCTATCTGTCAGCTATGGAGGAAGCGCGCTTCCGTGTGGCGCAGGCCAATATCGCGATTGATGACAGCGGTAAGCTTAGCGATGAACTGATTAACTGCCGCATTAATGGCGACTTTGAATTGGTGCCGCCGGATATGGTCGATTTGCTCGACGTTTCACCGAAGCAGATTGTCTCGGTCGCGGCCGCGCTTATCCCATTCCTTGAAAATGATGACGCCAACCGCGCTTTGATGGGGTCAAACATGCAACGCCAAGCCGTGCCGCTGCTGCAAGCAGAAGCACCTTTGGTCGGCACGGGCATGGAAGAAGTGGTGGCGCGTGATAGCGGTGCCGCCATTTCAGCCCGCCGTGCCGGTGTGGTTGACCAAGTGGACGCGACGCGTATCGTTATTCGCGCCACGGAAGAAACCGATGCCTCAAAATCCGGCGTTGATATTTACAATCTGCGTAAATTCCAACGCTCCAACCAGTCAACCTGCATCAACCAGCGTCCGTTGGTGCGTGTCGGTGACCGTGTTGAAGTCGGCGATGTGGTGGCTGACGGCCCGTCAACCGAGCTTGGCGAATTGGCGCTTGGCCGCAATGTGCTGGTCGCCTTTATGCCCTGGAACGGCTACAATTTTGAGGACTCCATCCTCATTTCAGAACGCATTGTGCGCGACGATGTCTTTACCTCCATTCACATTGAGGAATTTGAGGTGATGGCGCGTGACACCAAATTGGGGCCGGAAGAAATCACCCGTGATATTCCCAATGTCGGTGAAGAAGCGCTGAGTAATTTGGACGAGGCCGGTATTGTTTATATCGGTGCCGAGGTCAATCCGGGCGATATTCTGGTCGGTAAAATCACCCCGAAAGGTGAAAGCCCGATGACGCCGGAAGAAAAACTTCTGCGTGCCATTTTCGGTGAGAAAGCCTCTGATGTCCGCGATACCTCGCTGAAACTGCCGCCCGGCACGGCCGGCACGGTGGTGGAAGTGCGTGTGTTTAACCGCCATGGCATTGATAAAGATGAACGTGCGCTGGCGATTGAGCGGGAAGAAATTGAAGCCCTGGCCAAAGACCGTGATGACGAATTGGCTATTCTGGAACGCAATGTTTACAAGCGTTTGGAAGAAGTCTTGGTCGGCAAGCAAGCTGCCTCCGGCCCGTCCGGTGTCGGTGCTGATGCCAAAATCACCAATGCCATGCTTGATGATTTGACGCGCGCACAATGGTGGCAGATTGCCCTTAAAAACGACGCGGCAATGGCCGAAGTCGAGGCCATGAAAAAGCAGTTTGACGATGCCAAAGCGGCATTGGAAGCGCGCTTTGAAGACAAGGTCGACAAATTGCAACGCGGTGACGAATTGCCACCGGGCGTGATGAAAATGATTAAGGTCTATGTCGCGGTTAAGCGTAAGCTGCAACCCGGTGACAAAATGGCCGGTCGTCACGGCAATAAGGGTGTTATCAGCCGCATCATGCCGGTCGAAGATATGCCTTATCACGATGACGGCACGCCGGTTGACATTGTGCTCAACCCGCTTGGCGTGCCGAGCCGCATGAATGTCGGGCAAATTCTCGAAACCCATTTGGGCTGGGCATGTGCCGGTCTTGGTCGCCAGATTAATGACGCTCTGACCGCTTATGAGCGCGAAGGCGATGTGGCAAAAGTCAAAGACACGCTGAAGGACGTCTATTCAGACGATCCGGCGGTCGGCAAATTGTCTGATGGCGAAGTGATTGAGATGAGCCAGACCTTACGGCGCGGTGTGCCGGTGGCAACGCCGGTATTTGACGGCGCGGTTGAAGGTGACATTGTCGATATGTTGGGTAAAGCCGGCATTGACAGTTCCGGCCAGGTGCAATTGCACGATGGCCGCACCGGTGAGCCGTTCGACCGCAAGGTCACGGTCGGCTACATCTATATGCTGAAATTGCATCATTTGGTTGATGACAAAATTCACGCCCGTTCCATCGGCCCATACAGCCTTGTGACCCAGCAACCGCTGGGTGGTAAGGCACAGTTCGGTGGCCAGCGCTTCGGTGAAATGGAAGTATGGGCGCTGGAAGCTTATGGCGCTGCCTATACGCTGCAGGAAATGCTGACCGTCAAGTCAGATGATGTGGCGGGGCGGACAAAAGTCTATGAAGCGATTGTTAAAGGTGATGACACATTCGAAGCCGGTATTCCGGAAAGCTTTAATGTGTTGGTGAAAGAAATCCGGTCCTTGGGTCTCAATGTCGAACTGACAGAGAGCCGCAAGGAAAATCAGGAATAAAGCGGCGCGCCGCTTACGCAGGAGAAGACCATGAACCAAGAGGTCATGAATATTTTCAATCCGCAGGCCAATCAACAGGCCTTCGATCAAATCCGTATTTCCATCGCCAGCCCGGAGAAAATCCTCTCTTGGTCATATGGTGAGATTAAAAAGCCGGAGACGATTAATTATCGGACTTTTAAGCCGGAGCGGGACGGCCTGTTCTGCGCCCGTATTTTCGGCCCGATTAAAGATTATGAGTGTCTGTGCGGCAAATATAAGCGGATGAAGTTTAAAGGCGTCATTTGTGAAAAATGTGGCGTTGAAGTGACTTTGACCAAAGTGCGCCGCGAGCGTATGGGCCATATCGAATTGGCCGCGCCGGTTGCACATATTTGGTTCTTGAAATCTTTGCCGAGCCGCATCGGGCTGTTGCTCGACATGACGCTGAAGGATTTGGAGCGCGTGCTCTATTTTGAAAACTTCATCGTTCTTGACCCGATGCTGTCGCCACTTGAAAAAGGCCAATTGCTGACGGAAGAGGAATATTACGACGCGCAAGATGAACATGGCGAAGACAATTTCGTTGCCGGTATCGGTGCCGAAGCTGTCCGTGTCATGCTGGAGGAATTGAACCTCGAAGAACTGCGCGAAGAATTGCGTGTCGGCATTGCCGAGGCGACGACTGAGCTGAAGCCGAAGAAACTGGCCAAGCGTTTGAAAGTGGTTGAAGCCTTTATCCGTTCGGGCAGCCGTCCTGAATGGATGATTTTGAACGTTGTGCCGGTTATCCCGCCGGAACTGCGTCCGCTCGTGCCGCTGGATGGCGGTCGTTTTGCGACCTCCGACTTGAACGATTTATATCGTCGCGTCATCAACCGGAACAACCGTCTGAAGCGCCTGATAGAATTGCGCGCGCCGGATATTATTGTCCGCAATGAAAAGCGCATGCTGCAAGAATCTGTCGATGCGTTGTTTGACAATGGCCGTCGTGGCCGCGTCATTACAGGCGGCAATAAGCGTCCGCTGAAATCATTGTCCGACATGCTGAAAGGCAAGCAAGGCCGCTTCCGCCAAAACTTGCTCGGCAAGCGCGTCGATTATTCCGGCCGCTCGGTGATTGTTGTCGGGCCGGAACTGAAGCTGCATCAATGCGGTCTGCCGAAGAAAATGGCACTGGAATTGTTCAAGCCGTTTATTTATTCACGGCTTGAGGCGAAAGGCCTCTCGGCCACGGTCAAGCAATCGAAGAAAATGGTCGAGAAAGAGCGCCCCGAAGTATGGGATATTCTCGATGAGGTCATTCGCGAGCATCCGGTGATGCTGAACCGCGCCCCGACCTTGCACCGTTTGGGCATTCAGGCATTTGAACCTGTATTGATTGAAGGCAAAGCCATTCAATTGCACCCGCTGGTTTGCGCCGCCTTTAACGCTGACTTTGACGGCGACCAAATGGCTGTCCATGTGCCGCTTTCTTTGGAAGCGCAATTGGAAGCGCGCGTCTTGATGATGTCGACCAATAATATTCTGCATCCGGCCAATGGCGCACCAATTATCGTGCCGTCGCAAGATATCGTGCTGGGTCTCTATTACATGACCTTACAGCGCGACGGATTGCCGGGCGAAGGCATGATGATTGGCGATCTGGCGGAATTGGAATTGGCTCTGGATAATCACGCTCTGACCTTGCACACCAAAATCAAGGCGCGCATTGAAGAAATGGACGCTGAGGGCAATGTCGTGTCGCGCGTGGTCGATACGACGGCCGGTCGCTATATGCTGGGTCAAGAGTTGCCCAAACAAGCCAATCTGCCTTACGAGACCATTAACAAGCTGATGACCAAGAAAGAAATTTCAAAAGTCATTGATGCGGTGTATCGCCATTGCGGTCAAAAAGAGACGGTTATTTTCTGTGACCACATTATGAAGGTCGGTTTCCGCGAAGCCTGCAAAGCCGGTATCTCCTTTGGTAAAGACGATATGGTTATTCCGGAAGACAAGCTCGGCCTGATTGATGAGACGGCCGGACTGGTGAAGGAATATGAGCAGCAATATATTGACGGCCTGATTACGCAAGGCGAGAAATATAACAAAGTGGTTGATGCCTGGGCGCGTTGCACGGATCGTGTGGCCGATGCAATGATGGGCAAGATTTCAACTGTCGATGCCGGTGAAGCCGATGATGA
Source organism: Alphaproteobacteria bacterium (assembly GCA_009920875.1). Taxonomy (GTDB): domain Bacteria; phylum Pseudomonadota; class Alphaproteobacteria; order RS24; family RS24; genus UBA8337. The sequence goes on from RFZE01000028.1 coordinate 9,845, forward strand.
TAGCTTCATCAACTCCATCTATATGATGTCGCATTCCGGTGCGCGTGGGTCGCCTGCGCAAATGAAGCAGCTGGCCGGTATGCGGGGTCTGATGGCCAAGCCGTCGGGCGAAATTATCGAAACACCGATTATCTCAAACTTCAAAGAAGGGCTGTCGGTTCTGGAATACTTCAACTCAACCCACGGCGCGCGTAAAGGCTTGGCCGATACGGCGTTGAAAACGGCGAACTCAGGCTATCTGACGCGCCGTTTGGTTGATGTGGCGCAAGATTGCATTGTCAATGAAACCGATTGCGGCACCAAAGAGGGCATTACCGTTGCTGCCGTGATTGATGCGGGCGAGGTGATTACCTCATTGTCCGAGCGCGTGCTGGGCCGTGTGCCGGTTGAAAATGTCGTTAATCCCGCGACCGATGAAGTAATCATCAAAAAGGGCACGCTGATTTCCGAAGAGCATTCGCAAGCCATTGAGGATGCCAATTTGGTCAGCATTAAAGTGCGTTCGCCATTGACCTGTGAGACCAAATCGGGTGTTTGCGCGACGTGCTATGGTCGTGACTTGGCACGCGGCACGCCGGTCAATATCGGTGAGGCGGTCGGTGTGATTGCGGCGCAATCCATCGGTGAGCCGGGCACGCAGCTGACCATGCGGACGTTCCACATTGGCGGCACGGCGCAAGTTGTTGACCAGTCATTCATTGAATCAAATGCTGATGGTGTCGTGCAGCTTGAAAATGCCAGCATCGTCAAAGACAGCTCTGGTCGTCCGGTGGTGATGAGCCGCAATGTGGTCATCAAAATTGTCGACAATAACGGTCTTGAGCGGGCCAGCCACAAATTGGCCTATGGTGCGCGCCTGCGTGTTGAAGAAGGCCAAGAGGTTGCGCGCGGCGACCGTCTGGCAGAATGGGAACCCTATGCGATTCCGATTTTGACCGAATTGGACGGTGTCGTGGAGTTTGAGGACTTGGTTGAAGGTGTTTCCGTGACGGAAAACACGGACGAAGCGACCGGCATCAGCCAGCGCGTTGTCATTGACTCATCAAGCGGCACACGCGGCAGCGATCTGAAACCCGCTATTGTGGTTAAGGATGACAAGGGCGCGATTAAAACCTTGTCTAACGGCAATGAAGCGCGCTTCATTCTGGCGGCAGACGCTATTTTGTCGGTCGAACCGGGCGCAAAAGTGCATGCCGGTGACACGCTGGCGCGTATCCCAACCGAAGGCGCATCAACCAGTGACATTACCGGTGGTCTGCCGCGTGTTGCTGAATTGTTTGAGGCACGTCGTCCGAAAGACCACGCCATTATCGCTGAAATCACGGGTAAGGTAGAATTTGGTCGCGATTATAAGAACAAGCGCCGCATCGTTATTCAGCCGGAATCTGCCGATCAAGAGCCGGTCGAATATCTGGTGCCGAAAGCCAAGCATTTGTCGGTTCAAGAAGGCGACATTATCGAGAAGGGCGAATATCTGATTGATGGCCACCCTGCACCGCATGACATTCTCGCCATTTCCGGTGTTGAAGAATTGGCGGCCTATCTCATTAATGAGATTCAAGACGTGTATCGTCTGCAAGGCGTGACCATTAACGACAAGCACATTGAGGTGATTGTTCGCCAAATGCTGCAAAAAGTCGAAGTGCAGGTGACCGGTGACAGTATTTATCTGAAAGAAGAGCAGATTGATAAGGTCGAGTTTGAAGCCGAGGTCGAGCGTCTGAAATCGGAAGGCAAAGAGCCGCCCGTCGGCAAGCCGGTCTTGCTTGGTATCACCAAAGCATCGCTGCAAACCCGCTCCTTCATTTCAGCGGCATCGTTCCAAGAAACCACGCGTGTGCTGACCGAAGCGGCGATTAACGGCAAATATGACGAGCTAATCGGCTTGAAAGAAAACGTCATTGTCGGACGCCTCATTCCGGCCGGTACCGGCGCTTTGATGCAGCGTTTGAAAGGCGAGGCCGCCGAGCGCGATGCCGAGCTCGAAGCGCTTAATCCGACCCCTGAATTGCCTGCTGAAGAGGGCGATGAAGCAACGCTTTCAGCTGACGGATAATCAGATAAGCCATTGAAATGGCTATGAAAATAATAAAAAATGCCGCTTTTCCACTGCGAAAGTCGGCATTTTTCTTTTGCCTATGAAAAAAGCTTGCAAATCAGGGCTTGACCGATGCTTTTGATTCGCCTATGACACGCATACTTTGGTGACAGGACTGTAGGTTTTCTGCTGTTTCGAGGTCTTACTCGTCACGATGAACCTAAACGCTGTTGAGGATCTGAAGTGAACATTTTGGACGCATGATCCCGCCTTTGGCTGGATCCTCTGCTTAACGCGCCGGAGACTTCTAGGAGTTGACGGTGAATGGGTTTTGAAGAGCTTGCCGCTCATATCAACTGGCTTGGCTCGGCTTGACCTATTCGTGTTTGAAGATTGGGAGTAGGCAGTATGCCGACCATTAACCAGCTTATCCGCAAGCCGCGGAAGAAAGTGTTGAAACGCAATAAGGTGCCGGCCATGGAACAATGCCCGCAGCGCCGTGGCGTTTGCACGCGCGTATACACAACCACACCGAAAAAGCCGAACTCGGCGCTTCGTAAAGTGGCTCGTGTGCGTCTGACCAACGGCTTCGAAGTCACCAGCTACATCCCCGGTGAGGGGCACAATTTGCAAGAACACTCGGTTGTCATGATCCGCGGCGGACGCGTGAAAGACCTTCCAGGTGTTCGTTATCACATTGTTCGCGGCGTCCTTGACACTCAGGGCGTTAAAGACCGTAAGCAACGCCGTTCGAAATACGGCGCCAAGCGTCCGAAGTAGGGAGCTGTTTCATGTCACGACGTCACCGCGCAGAAAAACGCCAAGTTATCCCCGACGCCAAATATGGCGATGAGGTGCTGAGCAAGTTTATGAATTCGCTGATGCTGCACGGCAAAAAATCAACCGCCGAGCGCATTCTTTATGGCGCACTCGACAATATTGAGGGCAAGCTGTCACGGGAGCCGGTAGCGGTTTTCCATGAAGCGCTTGAAAACATTATGCCGGCCGTTGAAGTGCGTTCGCGCCGCGTCGGCGGTGCCACTTATCAGGTGCCGGTTGAAGTACGCCCTGACCGCAAGCAGGCGCTGGCCATTCGCTGGCTCATTTCAGCCGCTCGTGGTCGTGGCGAAAACACCATGGTTGACCGCCTCGCCGGTGAGCTGATGGATGCTCTCAATAATCGCGGCTCGGCAGTGAAGAAGCGTGAAGACACGCATCGCATGGCCGAAGCCAACCGCGCTTTCTCCCATTACCGTTGGTAGTTATTCTTAAGGACCTCTCTCATGGCACGCTCTACTGACCTCAAAGATTATCGTAATATCGGCATTATGGCGCATATTGACGCCGGCAAAACAACGACGACCGAGCGCATTCTGTATTACACAGGCGTCAGCTATAAAATCGGCGAAGTGCACGATGGTGCGGCCACGATGGATTGGATGGAACAAGAGCAAGAGCGTGGTATTACCATTACCTCTGCGGCGACCACTTGTTTCTGGCGCGAAAAGCGCATCAATATTATCGACACACCGGGTCACGTGGATTTCACCATTGAAGTTGAACGGTCATTGCGGGTTCTTGACGGCGCTGTGGCCGTTTTTGATTCCGTAGCCGGCGTGGAGCCTCAATCAGAGACCGTATGGCGTCAGGCTGATAAATATTCCGTGCCGCGCATGTGTTTCGTCAATAAAATGGACCGCATCGGCGCTGACTTCTTCCGCTGTGTGGACATGATTAAAGACCGTCTGGGTTCAAACCCGCTGGTTGTGCAGTTGCCGATTGGCGCGGAAGCCAATTATGAAGGCTTGGTTGACCTCGTCAAAATGAAGGAGGTTCTTTGGAAAGCTGAAGACCTCGGTGCTGAATATGAATATATCGATATTCGCGACACGCTGAAAGACCAAGCGGACAAATATCGCGCGGCCATGGTCGAGGCGGTTGTTGAGCTCGATGATGACGTGATGGAAGCCTATCTCGAGGGCAATGAGCCTGATGAAGAAACACTTATCCGCCTTATCCGTAAGGGCACGATTGACCAAAATTTCGTGCCGGTACTGAACGGCACGGCCTTTAAAAATAAAGGCGTGCAGCCTTTGCTAGACGCAGTTGTCGATTACATGCCATCGCCGCTTGATGTCGAAGCCATTCAAGGTGTCGATGCCAAAACGGATGAGGAAGTGGTACGCGAAAGCTCGGACGATGTGCCGCTTTCCATGCTCGCTTTTAAAATCGCCAATGACCCGTTTGTCGGCTCGCTGACTTTTGCCCGTATTTATTCCGGTAAGCTGGAAAGCGGTGCGACTTTGGTCAATACGGTGAAAGACAAGCGCGAGCGTATCGGTCGTATGCTGCAAATGCACGCCAATTCGCGCGAAGAGATTAAAGAAGCTTATGCCGGTGACATTGTTGCGCTGGTCGGTTTGAAAGATACGACAACCGGTGACACGCTGTGTGAGCAAGATGCGCCGGTTATTCTTGAGCGGATGGAATTCCCCGATCCGGTTATCGAGGTTGCGGTTGAGCCGAAAACCAAAGGTGACCAAGAGAAAATGGGTCTGGCGCTGAGCCGTTTGGCACAGGAAGACCCGTCATTCCGCGTCAAATCAGATGAAGAAAGTGGCCAGACGGTGATTGCCGGTATGGGCGAGCTTCACCTCGACATTATTGTCGACCGCATGAAGCGTGAGTTTAAAGTGGAAGCCAATGTTGGCGCGCCGCAAGTGGCTTATCGCGAAACCTTCACCAAAGTGACCGATGTTGACTACACCCACAAGAAGCAGTCGGGTGGTTCGGGTCAATTTGCCCGCGTAAAAATGACCATCGAGCCGATGGAGCCGGGTGGCGGTTACGAATTTGAAAACAAAATTGTCGGTGGTGCCATTCCGAAGGAATATATTCCGGGCGTTGAAAAAGGCATTGAGAGCGTGCGCGAAAACGGCGTTCTGGCCGGTTTCCCGATGATCGACTTCCGCGTGACTTTGCATGACGGCGCTTTCCACGATGTGGACTCCAGCGTCATGGCCTTTGAGATTGCGGCGCGTGCCGCATTCCGTGAAGCCTCGCGAGATGCCGGTGCCAAATTGCTTGAGCCGATTATGCAGGTTGAAGTGGTAACGCCGGATGAGCATATGGGCGACGTTATCGGTGATTTGAACAGCCGCCGTGGTCAAGTGCGCGGCACGGAAGCGCGCGGTAATGCTTCTGTCATTACCGCTATGGTGCCGCTGGCCAATATGTTTGGTTACGTAAACACATTGCGTTCTATGACCCAGGGTCGCGCGCAATATTCAATGTTATTCGATCACTATGAGCCGGTGCCGCAAGCGGTATCCGACGAAGTGATCGCGAAAATGGCTTAATCGCCCTGTTGGGCAAATCGACGGAGAGGAACGAAGATGTCGAAAGAGAAGTTTGAGCGGACTAAGCCGCACTGCAACATTGGCACGATTGGTCACGTTGACCATGGTAAGACGACGTTGACG
>RFZE01000029.1 GCA_009920875.1 Alphaproteobacteria bacterium
GACGGGGTCATGCCGGGCGGGGCGTGTGTGCGCATTGAGTGGCCGCGCGGGCGGCTTGAAGTCGATCCGTTTGGTGGTTGAAAAAAAACTGAGGCGTCCTATATCCAGGAAAGACAAAGGAAAGTCTCATGACAGCAGTGCAGCAAAAGATGGAAATTGATGAAACGGCCCTTGAGAACGCGCATCAAGGGGCACATTTATTGATTGTTGACGACGACCAACCATGGCTCAATCGCCTTGGCCGTGCCATGGAAAGTCGCGGCTATGTGGTGCATGGCGCAGCTTCGGTCAGCGAAGGCATCAAGCTCGGCAAATCGGTCAAGCCAGCCTATGCGGTTGTTGATATGCGTTTGGAAGACGGCAATGGGCTTGATGTAGTAGAGAATCTGCGAGCCGAAAATCCGGATGCGCGCATCATCATGCTGACCGGCTACGGCAATATTGCAACCGCGGTGGAAGCGGTAAAACGCGGCGCCGTCGATTATCTTGCCAAACCGGCCGATGCTGATGAAATTCACGCCGCCTTGGTGGCCAGCGATGGCGAGCGCGCCTCGCCGCCGGAAAATCCAATGTCGGCTGACCGCGTGCGTTGGGAACATATTCAACGCGTGTTTGAACTATGCGACCGCAATGTATCGGAGACGGCGCGGCGGTTGAATATGCACAGACGCACTTTGCAGCGCATATTGGCCAAGCGCGCACCGCGCTAGTTTTTCCCGCTTTTTTCCATTAATCGCGCCCAGCGAAACCCCCCAATGCGCGCCATGCGGCGCAGCAGAAGGTTGCGCCGCGCCGCCGCCAGTTTTTCTTGCTTATTGTCGCGCATAATCTCCGCGCCGTAGCTATCGGCAAAGATAAGCCCGCTATTTTCAGGCAAAACATCGGTTGGAAAATCGGGCGCTACGGCGAAATAAAAGCGGTCGCAATAGGGCAAATAATCGGGCCATTTATCGTCAGCTTGAAAGTCGGCCAGCCCGCTTTTAATTTCAATAATCCAAATTTCACCCTTATCGGTCAGCGCCATTAAATCGGCGCGACGGTGATTGGGCAGCGCCACTTCCGGCAGGCAGGCAATATTAAACTGCGCCAAAAGCCGGGTTACGCCGCGCTGAATGGCCAGAGCGGCCGAGGATTGGCGTCCATCTGCCAGCCCAATATCGGCATCTGATAGGCCGTCTTGCTGCGTTGGTAACGTCATTCCATGCTTGCTCCAAAGACGCCCAAGCCCACCCTATCTTGCGGCAATTTGCAAGGGAAAACGGGTAATTTTCACTTGTCATAAGGGCTGTTTAATGGGACAGTCGGCCAGCTTACGGTGAGGTTTTGCCGCAATGATTCAGGCTTTGGGAGGGCCCAATGGTAGAAAAATTAGAAACTTTGGTTTTCCGCTTTCGCGGTTTAATTTTGGCGGTTTTCGCTGCCTTTACGCTGTATAGCGGCTTTTATGCATTTCAGTTGAAAATGACCGCCGGTTTTGAAAAGCAATTGCCGGCCGGCCATGAATATATTCAGACATTTCAAGAATATCGTGATCGTCTTTTCGGGTCCAACCGCGTCATTGTGGTTCTCAAAATGCGCGAGGGGCAAATTTGGAACCGCGACTTTTTTTCTACCTATAAAGACCTGACCGATGCCCTATTTTATATGCCGGGCGTGGCGCGCCATACGCTCACTTCTTTATGGACTCCCAATTCGCGTTATTTTGAGATTACCGAAGACGGCTTTGTTGCCGATGACGTGATTCCCGGCACCATCACCATCGATAACATTGATAGCCAATGCGTGTCGCGGTTGAAAACCGCCAGCCTGGCAACGAAATGCGAACCGGCGCTGCAAATCATTGAAAACAATGTAGTTCGGGGTGGTTTTGTCGGTCGCTTGGTCGCCAATGATTTCTCCGCCGCTATGGTGCGCGCCGAATTGCTGGATTATGACGTCAAAACCGGCGAGCGGCTTGATTATTTCGACCTTGCCGATAAGCTGGAAAGCGAAATTCGCGACAAATTTGAAAGCGATGTTTACGAAGTGCAAATCATCGGCTTTGCCAAGCTCATCGGTGACATTGCCGATGGCGCAGGCACGGTGGTGCAGTTCTTTGCCATTGCCTTCCTGCTGACCATTTTGTCGGTTTATGTATATGCGCGGTCGGCGATTTTGACCTTCTTGCCACTGTTTTGCTCATTGACCTCTTTGGTCTGGCAATTCGGCATTCTGAACATTCTCGGCTATGGCCTCGACCCACTGGCCATTTTGGTGCCGTTCTTGGTCTTTGCCATTGGCGTCAGCCACGGGGTGCAGCAGATTAATCTCATTACGGCCGAGATTTCTTCGGGAAAGTCAGCCGATGATGCGGCGCGGTCGAGCTTCCGCGGTCTGTTGATACCGGGTTCCATGGCTCTGGTTACCGATTTGGTCGGTTTCGGCACATTGATCCTCATCCCCATTCAAATGATTCAAGAATTGGCCATCACGGCCTCCATCGGCGTGGCGCTGAAAATTCTTACCAATTTGGTCATGCTGCCGGTTCTGGCCAGCTATTTCAAAGTCGATGACGGCTTTGTCGCGCGCGCCGCTAAAGCGCGCGAGACACGCATGCGTTTGATGCAGAAATTGGGCAATATCGCCAATCCGCGCGCCGCTGTTGGTGTGGTCATTGTGGCGGTGATTTTGTTCATCACTGCTTTCACTCAAAGCCAAAACCGCCATGTCGGCGCGCTGCATGCGGGCTCGCCGGAATTGCGTAAAGAGGCGCGTTATAATCAAGACAGCCGCCAGATTGCCGAAAAATTCGCACTCGGTCTTAATCTGTTGACGGTGATTGTCGAAACCCCGCGCGAAGCGTGCATCAATTATTCTTATATGAAATATCTCAATGAGTTCACTTGGTATTTGCGCAATGTGGAAGGGGTCTCGCTGGTCTTGTCGCTGCCTTATGTGACGCGCCAATCCAGCGCCGGGTTCAATGAGGGCAATCTGAAATGGCAGGCCCTGCCGCGCAATAAATACGCATTGGTGCAATCCTCATCACCCATCGGGGCCTCGACCGGCCTGTTGAATGAGGAATGCACTTTATTAACGCAGCTGGTGTTTTTGGAAGACGCCAAAGCAACGACCATTAAGGGTGTGACCTCAGCCATTAAAGAGTTCCGCGAAACGCAACCGGCGCCAATTGCCGATTTGATGGTTGTCACTGATCCGCCTATGCGCGACCCGGGCAATATCAATCTTGGTATTCGCACCGATGTCGTGGATGATGGCGTGTCGCCCGCATTGGCCATTACCTATGATGTTGCAACTGATACGCCTGAAGCCTTGTTGGGTGCTTTACGAGCGCAAGGTGTGAAAATTGATAAGCATAATGTAAAGGGTGTCGATATTCGTTTGGCGTCGGGCAACATGGGTGTGCAGGCGGCGGTTAATGAGGAGATTGAAGTCTCTGAATTGCCGATGATGATTTATGTTTACATGACCATCATCGCGCTCGTCTTGTTCACCTATCGTGACTTCCGCGCCACTGTTGCGTGCTGTGTTCCGCTGACCTTGGCCACCTTTATGGGCTATTGGTTTATGGAAGTGCTTGAAATCGGGCTGACCGTGGCAACCTTGCCGGTGATGGTGTTGGCTGTCGGCTTGGGTGTAGATTACGCATTTTATATATACAACCGCATTCAATATCACCTCTCGACCGGCCTAGATGTGACCTCAAGCTTTAAGCAGACGCTGAATGAGACCGGCATGGCGGTGGTGTTCACGGCGCTGACCTTGGCGGTCGGCGTGTCGACCTGGGCCTTCTCAGCGCTTAAATTCCAAGCTGATATGGGGCTGCTTTTGACCTTTATGTTCATGATCAATATGGTCATGGCGGTCACTGTCTTGCCGGCATTGGCGGTGGTGATGGAGCTTATCATTCCGCGCCGTGAGCCGCCAAAAGCGCCAAGCGGTGCATTGGCGCATTAGACAAAAGCGCCTTATGAAAATCAAAACCCCGGCAAGCCATTGCCGGGGTTTTTTGTCCTCAATTCACGCGTGCCGATTCTAGGGCACATCATGCCCCAAAAGCGCCGCCAAATCGGCAATCGCTTGCGCGGCGCTCAACACTTTCACCGTGCCCATGCCCATGGCACGTGCCGGTTTCAAATTAATCCCCAAATCGTCAAGAAACACACAAGCATTCGCGTTCAGCTCCAGCTTGTTGCAGGCCAATTGATAAATCGCCGGATCGGGTTTTCTAACCCCTTCAACCGAGCTTTCAATGACCAATTCAAAACGCGCCATCACATCGGCCACTTGCGCCGCTTTTTTCGGCTCGCGTGCCATGCCCGGATTGGGCGCGTCATCATTGCCGGTTTTGACATTATTGGTAATGCAGGCAAGGCGGTAATTGCGCGCCTTCAGCCCATCCAGCACGGCGACTATTTCAGGGCGAATGTCACCGGCCAAAAGCGCCAGCACATCGCGGCCCGGAACATCATGGCCGGCGGCCAGCGCCTCGCTGCGAAAGGCGCTATCAAACTCTGCCGCATCAATATCGCTGCGTTCAAAGCGCGCCCAAGCATTGGTGTCGGGATTGGTCGCATTAATGCCGCGGATGAAATTCTCCGGCAGGTTCTGCGCCGCCTCATAGCGGTTAAAGGCTTCAAACGGGCTCGAGGTAATAACCCCGCCAAAGTCCCAAATGATTGCTTTATAATCGGCCATGTCATGCCTCCCTTGCGCTTGTTAAAAGCTGATGTCATGATTATTGAAATGCGCCAAAAACATAACAAGGAGGCACTGTTTTGCAATCATCTTTCATCACCCGCCTTGATGCGCTGAACGCGGTTGTGACGCGCCGCGTCAGCTTGCTCTGCAGCCTGCTGGCCGTCATTATCTGCTTGCTTGGCTTTCAATGGCTGAAAAGCCAATTGGGCGGGCTGATGCTCGATGAATTGCAGGGCTATGACCGCGATGATGTTAACACGCAAATGCTGCTTTATGGCGAAACGGGGCGGTCTTTGCATTTGCGCTTCACCCTCTTGCTGGACATGGTGTTTCCATTTGCCTATGGCGCATTTTTCGGCGGTCTGTTGGTCTTGGCGGCGCGCGGCACATTTGACCGCGCCATTTTGCTGCCGGTGCTTGCCGTCATGCTTTTGGATTTTACGGAGAATATCCAATTGGCTTTCATGCTAGCGCAATTCCCGAATGTGACCGACGGCCAAATTGCTTTGGCCAGCGCCACCACAATGGGTAAATTTTGGGCCATCCGCTTTTTCCTATGGTGGTTGGGCGGTCTGGTATTTTGGAAATTGTTCAAAGCGGCGCGCGCGCGGCGCAATTAGTCGCCCGGCTTATCGGCGGCCGCCATAATTTGCTTCATTTCCCTTTGCCCGCGTAAAGTGATGGGCAATTGCGCCATCATGAACAAGCCGGTGGCTGGGGCCATAATCAAAACACGAAAACTCACCCAATCATCATCGCTCAAAGCACGCCAAGCAATTTCATTGGCTAAAGTGGCGGCCAGAAAAAACAGGCCCCATCGCAAAGACAGGCTGTTCCAAACTTTTTCGGGCAAGTCGAATTGTGCCTGGAAGAATACTTTCATCATGGCGCGGCCGCGTAGGCGACCGATGAGCAAGACGGCGGCAAAAGCACCGGAGAACAGGCTGGGCTGAATTTTGATATAGGTTTTTTCCTCGGCTATAATCGCCGCCAAGGTCAATAAAGCGGCAATGGAGGTAGCAAAAATGGCAAAGCGCGCAAGACGCTTTTCGAATGCCCATGTGGCGGCCACCAATAGGCTGGATGCGGCAATGGCCGCTACCGCCCCGGCATAGAGCCCATAGGCTTGATGGACTAAAAAAAACGCCGCCAAGGGGGCGATTTCGCTGAACATAGACATGAAGCGAATTTTCGGGCGAGCATGTATATTGGTGGTTTTTGACTCCATGCTTTTTATACGCATATGTGGCAGTTTGGATGTCTAGCCTTCGGCCACCAAATCATCTTTCAAATGGCGACCGGCGATAAAATAATGCACGCCCGCCCAAATATTAACCAATGAACATATAAGCAGCGCATAGCGCAGGCTTTCCGTTCCATGGCGCTCGGATAAAATATCTGAAATTACCCCGACCACTTGGGGGCCAAAGCCAAGGCCGATGATGTTGATGATGAATAGCAAAATACCGGCTGCAACGGCCCGCATACGCAATTCGGAAATACCCTGCGTTTGGCTAAATGTAGTGGCCTGATAGAATTGACCTAACAGCACCGGAATAATCATACCCAGAAGCGCCATCGTACTATCGGTAGCTAAGTAAACAATAATATTGAATGGAGTTACCAAAATAAGAGCAATCGCGGTGGTCCAGAGATACCACTTCGGGTCTTTAGCACCGAATTTATCAGCTAGCCAGCCGCCCATGACAATGCCTATACCGCCAGGAATTCCAAGAACAAGGCCGAACCACGTGCCAATTTCGCCAGTGCTCATTCCAAAGGAGCGAATGAGAAATGCCGGGGCCCAAGTTACAAAGCCATACCCTACGAAAGCTGTCAGTCCTGCTGCAACAGACATGTGCCGGAACGATTTCTTCTGCCACAGATATGTTAAGGTCTCACTGATACTCGGCTGTGCACCGCTATCCGCCCGTCCTTCAGCCAGCCCGCGCGGCGGTTCTGCTAGGGTAAAACGAACAACCAAGGCCAAAATAATTCCTGGAAGACCGACCACGAAAAACGCCATACGCCAGCCGAAAAACTCATTGATCCAGCCACCGGCAAACAGCCCGAACATAATGCCAATGGGAATGCCCAAAGAATAAATCCCCAAAGCGGTGGCGCGTTGCTCAGCCGGATAATAATCGGCAATCATCGAATGCGCCGGTGGTGAACAACCCGCTTCGCCGACCCCGACGCCGATGCGTGCAGCCAGCAAATGCCAGAAATTTTGAGCCACCCCTGACAGGGCGGTGAAGAAACTCCAAATCCCCAAAGCCAGCGCAATGAGATTGCGCCGATTGGAGCGGTCCGCATAGCGCGCAATGGGAATGCCCAAAGTGGCGTAGAACATGGCAAAGGCAAAGCCGGTCAACATGCCCATGGCGGTGTCGGAGAGGCCCAAATCAGCCTTCACCGGCTCCAGCAAAATCGACAGGATTTGCCGGTCGATAAAGTTGAAAGTGTAAACGACGACCAGAATGCCGAGCGCATAATGACGCGCCTTATAAATCTTATCGCTTTGGCTTATCGATGACATGAAATCCCTCCCAAGTGAAGGGTGAGACTAGCAAAAGCGGCGCAAATATAAAGCGGAAATTATCGTCTTTGGGCTTGCACTGAACCGGCACAACCCTAAACTCGGAGGCCGAAATGGGAGTTTGATTTAATGAGCGACACAGAATTTGACATTATCGTCTATGGTGCGAGCGGCTTTACCGGCCGTCTGGTGGCGGAATATATGCAGCAGCAATATGGCCGCAGCGTCAATTGGGCAATGGCCGGACGCAGCACCGAAAAACTGGCGCAAGTGCGCGATGAAATGGGCATTGATGCGGCAACGCCTCTGATTGCCGCCAATGCCGATAATGAGGCCGAACTGGCCGCCATGGCGGCGCGCACCAAAGTGATGATCACCACGGTCGGCCCCTATCAACTTTACGGCTCGCCATTGGTTGCCGCTTGTGTGGCGGCGGGCACGGATTATGTCGATTTATCGGGTGAACCGGGATGGATGTATGAGATGATTGAGGCGCATGACGCGGCGGCCAAAGCCTCGGGCGCACGCATTGTCCATAGTTGCGGCTTTGATTCCATTCCCTTTGATTTGGGGGTTTATTATCTGCAACAGGCGGCGCAAGAAAAACTCGGCACGCCGTGCAGCCAAATCCGCACCCGTGTGCGCGCCATGAATGGCGAGTTTTCAGGCGGCACGGCGGCCTCATTGGGCGCGACCATGGCGGCGGTCAGCAAAAATCCCGATTTGCTCGGTATTTTGGCCAATCCTTTTTCACTGGCCAATGGCCATGAAGGGCCCGCGCAGCCGGCCGATAATGCACCTTATGAAGATGAAGCGACCGGCCAATGGGTCGCGCCGTTTATTATGGCGGCCATTAACACCAAAAATATACACCGCTCCAATGCGCTTTTGGATCATGCCTATGGCAAAGATTTTCTCTATGACGAAATGATGCTGTGCGGGGCCGGTGATGAGGGCAAAGCCATGGCGGAATTTGTCGCCACCAGCAATCCTTTGGCCGGCGATGACGTGCCGCAGCCGGGCGAAGGCCCGTCCAAAGAAAGCCGCGAGGCGGGCAATTATGATGTGCTGTTTATCGGCACTACGGATAATGGCGCGCGCATGGAAGCGGCGGTCGGCGGCGATATGGATCCGGGCTATGGCTCGACTTCGAAAATGCTGGCCGAAAGTGCCATGTGCCTATTGCAAGACAGTGACGGCCTGGCCGGAGGCGTATACACGCCGGCCCCGGCCATGGGTGATAAGTTGATCAAGCGCTTGATTGATAATGCCGGGCTTTATTTCCGCATGGAAAAATAAGCAAGATAGGAAGGCTGAGCATGCCGCATTCAAAATATCTTGACCCGCAATTGGCGGACGGCTTGCAGCTCATGCAAGCGCTGACCGGCGATAATGACATCACACAAGATTTGGCCGCAGCGCGTGCAGCCGCCCATGCGCGCGATGAAGCATTATTGGCCAATATGGATGTGCCCGACAGTTTGGCGCAAAGCGTCGAAACGGCGCGAGGCGGTGACGGTCATGACATTGAGATGCGCATTATGCAACCCAAAGCCGACGGCAAAAAACCGCTTTTCTATTGGATGCATGGCGGCGGCTATGTGCTGGGCCAAGCCAAGCAGGGTGATATGTTTTGCTTACGCGCGGCTGCATTGGGGTGCTATGCGGCCTCGGTAGAATATCGCCTGGCACCTGAAACCGCCTATCCCGGGCCGTTGCAGGATTGCTATGACGGGTTGGCCCATTTGCTAGACCATGCCGATAAGCTGAGCATTGACAAAAATAAGGTGATTATTGGCGGCGTCAGTGCCGGCGGCGGCCTATGCGCCGGTTTGGCGCTGCTCATTCGCGATCGCGGCCTGTGCAGCCCTTTGGGGCAGGTTTTGATTTACCCGATGATTGATGACAGTAATATTGCGCCTGCTTCTGACGCCTTGCCCGACACATATGTCTGGTCGCGCCGCTATAATAAATTTGGCTGGCAAAGCTATTTGGGTGATTTATGCGGCGGCGATGCGGTGCCGATTTATGCCGCTCCGGCGCGCGCCGATGATTTATCGGGCCTGCCGCCGACTTATATGCCGGTCGGTGATTTGGATTTGTTTTTGGATGAAAATATCGCCTATGCCCAAAAACTGACACGCGCCGGTGTGCCGACGCATTTTCATATTGTGCCGGGCGCGTTTCACGGCTTTAACGGCTTTGCGCCCGAGGCCGATGTGTCAAAAGCCATCAATCATGAAATTTTCGGCTTTGTCGAAAAATTACTGGCCGAAGCCGAATAGGTCTCAGTGGCAGGCCTTGCCGTATTTTTTTAAACGCCAATAATTATAGGGCAGGGGCGTTAAAAATCCGGCTGCCCACATCAGCGGCAAAACGGTGAGGGTCAGCTTGGCCCCGCCCGTGACCCAAAAATCGACAAGATTCATGGCTGTTTCCATGGCAATCATGGAAATCAGCGACATGCCAATGGCGGTTTGAAAGGCCGCTTTCAAAACCATTTGCCGGCTCAATATGACGGTTTCCAACATGATTGAGGTGATGAGGCCGTTGATGATGGCCAAGCTCATAATGGCCAAGACCGGCCAATCAATGCCGCTCACTTGAAAAAACAAGATGGTGCCCATATCGCCGATCGAACAGCCGATAAGACACCACATGGTATTATATGAGGCGGTGCGCCAAGTGGCGCGGCAGCGCCAATGAAAGGGCGCACTGGTTTCGCTCTTGCTCATGGCGTCAATCTCGCATGTGAGCCGATTTTGCGAAAGGGTCTAAAGCGCCGCAATTTGCCTTTCGGTTGCTTCCCAAAGCTGCCCGGCTTGCTCTTGGTCGACCGCCCAAGGCCGCACGCCGTCATAATCGGCACTGTCGGCGGCGACCGGTTTGGCAATATTGCAATCTTCGCAATAAACCCCACCCAGCCCGTCCAGCTTGGGTGAGGTGGCAGCAAACAAGCTTGTGCCGGCCCCTTGCGGCGGTGTTTTGAAACCGGCCGCAGCCAAATCTGACGGCGAGCCGTCTTCCTTGGTCCAGCCCAGCGCGACCATTTCCTCATTGTGCAAATGGCGTTGCAGCGGGGTGAAAATACCACCCGGATGAACGGAAAAAGCACGAATGCCTTTTTCTTTGCCGCGCCGGTCAAGCTCAACCGCTTGCAAAGCTTTGGCGGTTTTCGACTGGCCATATGACTGCCATTTATCGTAATCGCGGCTGGCAAAATGCATATCGTCAAAATCAATAGCGGCAATGCGGTGGCCGATTGAGGATAATAAGACCACGCGCGCGCCATCGGCTTGCCCGGCTTTTTCAAGCGCCGGCATGAGTTTTTTGACCAAAGTGAAATGGCCGAAATGATTGACGCCAATTTGGCTTTCAAAGCCTTGTGCGGTGGTTTCAAACGGGCAGGCCATAATGCCTGCATTGCCGATGAGAATATCGAGGCGGTCATGCTGGCTTAAAAAATCATCGGCGAATTTTTCCACCGAGCGCAAATCGCCCAAATCCATAGCGCCAATATGGGCACCGTCAATAATGCCGTCCAAAGCGGCTTGCGCGGTTTCTGGGCGGCGCGCCGGCACATGCACATGCGCCCCCGCTTTGGCCAAAGCGCGGGTGGTTTCTAGGCCAATGCCGGAATAGCCGCCGGTTACCAAAACATTTTTGCCGTTCAAATCAATACCGCTCAAAATCTCATCGGGTTCCGAGCGCGCGCCCAGCCCTGTTTCAATCGGCTGTTGGTCTTGTGAAATGGTCATTTTTCTTCTCCCCCAAATTGAGGCAAAAGCAAAGCAGATGCGCGGCTCACGCGCAAGGGCGGTGCTGGACAGGCAAGCAAAGGCAGCTTATCGTCGGCACAAATTAAGGGAGGCAGAGATGCGCGATTATGTTGAATTGAGCCGCTCCGTGGCGGGGCGCAAAACCATTGTAACAGGTGCGGCCAGCGGCATGGGACGCGCCACGGCGCATTTACTGGCGCGCGAAGGCGCGCATGTTGCGGTCACCGATTTGGATCAAACGGCCTGCGATAAAATTGTCGGTGAGATTGAGGCGGCGGGTTTCTCCACGGCGCGCGCCTATGCCATGGATATGAGCGATAATGCGGCCATTGCCGCCACTGCCAAAACCATTATCGATGATTTGGGCGGGCTGGATATTGTCGTCAATAATGCCGGCATGGCCCTGCCGTCGCCGATTGACGGCGATGATTATCCGGCCCATTGGGAGAAAAGCCTGGCCGTCATGTTGGAAGGCCCGCAAGTGCTTATCCGTGAAAGCTTGGCCGCTTTGCGTGCCTCGGATGGCGCGCGCATTGTCAATATTGCCTCTACTGAAGGGCTGGGCGGCAGCGCCGGCAATTCGCCCTATACGGCGGCCAAACACGGCATTATCGGTCTCACAAAAGGCTTGGCGATTGAACTGGGCAAACAGGGCATTACCGTCAATGCCGTTTGCCCCGGCCCCATTCACACCGGCATTACCGAAGCCATTCCCGACGCGCATAAGGCTACTTTCGCGCATCGGCGCACCGCGCTCAGGCGCTATGGCGAGCCTGAAGAAGTGGCACATATCACCTTGTCTTTATGTTTGCCGGCGGCCAGCTATGTGACCGGCGTGGCAATTCCGGTCGATGGCGGCATGCGGGCGCGCAATAATTAAATCGCGCGCCACGCTTTTCGACTAAAAGGCTTTCTGCCAACCCAGCGTCAATGTCTCTTGGCGCTGCATTTGCACACCATTTACATCTTGATGAACCGGCAAAACCAGTTCCAGCGCCAGCCGATGGTCGCGCAAGACACCGCTTTGGCCGATGAGGTTCATGCCCAATGACAAATTGGCATAAGTGCCGCCGCTGGAGCGGCTTTGTGCCGTCGGCACGGGCAAGGTGATGTGTATATCTTGCCCGTCCAATTTGCCTTGATGGCTGGCATCAAGACGCATTGAGGCACTGGCATAGGGGGTGAGGTTTTTCATCGCCCAGACCTGCAGTTCGAGTTTATCGCCCAGCCGATAATTTTCATCATTATCATTAAGCCGCAGCGTGGCATTGCCTTGCCCGCCAATGCGCCAGCCGCGCCAATCGCCATTATAGGTCAATGACGGTTTCAGCTCATAAGAACCCGAACCCAATTGCATCGGATAGGGCAAGCGCTTATCCATAGCCGCCGGTGCGCAGCCCATCGGCACCATCGGACGGCCGGTTTTATCCACTGCGCCGGTCGGCAAAGACAAAGCAAGCCCGCTATGCCATTGCCGATTGGCCGTTTCGCCGCCGCGAAACAGCGCGCCGATAATCGTGTCGCCCGTGCCGGCGCTTTTGCTGATAAAGGAAGACGCACAAGGCGTCTCGCCCATCATGCCCTGATAGCTTTGCAAGACCATTGCATTGTCCATTTGCATGACCATGGCGAGCAAGGTGACGGCATCGCTCGGCGCATACATGACGCCCAACATGGTCATCTGCATATCCATTTTTTGCGGCACCACGCGCAGCGTCATGGGTGCGCCATGCTGATTGGGCTCGGCCAGCACTTGCGCATCGCTCAGCTCATTTGTGCCTTTTATATTGCCCTTCATGCGCATGCTCATATGCCGCGCAGAAACCATAAATTCGCCGGCTTTATGCATATGGTCGCCCATCACCATAATCGGCGCATGGCCTTCCGGCGTGGCGGGGTTTGTGTGGGTGCTGTCGGCATGGCCGGTTTGCGGGGCGGCGGCGAGCGCCAAAATCAATAAGGCCTTTTGGGCCATTGGGTGTCGTGTCATCAGACTGTCCTTTCAAAATAAATGTTTTTAGAAAAGCAGTCGGCTTGGTGGCCCCCTGGGAACGGCATGTGTGTCTGATCGCAGCTTATGCATGTCTGGCTGCTTGTGGTATTTTCCCATCAATATTGTCGGCTTATGCGCCGCCGCAATGGCCGCCACGGGCAGGGCGAAACCGGCCATGGGGCAACATTCCGGATTATTGGCGGCGTCTTCCGCCGTTTCGCTTTCGACATAAAGCGCTGAGACCGCACCGTCTTTGCATATGATATGGACATCACCAATTGCGTGACAGGCGCTGGCGGCAGCGCCGGAAAAAATCAGAAAAACGGCAAAAATCAGGTGCAGGAAACGCATGGCGTCTGACTAGCCGAAATGCCGCGCTTTGGCCAGCAAAACCTCAATATTCTCTTATTATACTTAAATAAACTGTAGTTTATTTTATTATGCAAAAAATTATGGAAAATAGCTTTGCATGGGCCCGCATTTGCGATATAAGACCGCCTGTTATGCAAAGGACAGCCTGATGAGCAATGCGCCCAGCCAAGAAGAAGTTTTAAGCGTCGAGCATTATACCGACCGCTTGTTCAAATTTACCTGCACGCGGCCGCAAAGTTTCCGCTTTCGCTCCGGCGAGTTCATAATGATTGGCCTGCCCGGCGAAAACGGCAAACCGCTTTTGCGCGCTTATAGCGTGGCCAGCCCCAATTGGGACGATACGCTGGAATTTTATTCCATCAAAGTGGCGGACGGGCCGCTGACCTCCAAATTACAAAAAATTACGGCCGGTGATCATGTGCTTTTGGGCAAAAAGCCGGTCGGCACTTTGGTGCTTGATGCGCTTAAACCGGGCAAGCGGCTTTATATGTTCTCAACCGGCACCGGCTTTGCGCCGTTTGCCAGCTTGCTGCGCGACCCTGAAACTTATGAAAAATTTGATGACGTGATTGTCACCCATACATGCCGCGAAGTGGCGGAACTGGCCTATAGCCGCGCAACGGTGGACGGGTTTTTGAGCGACCCTGATATTGGCGCATTGGGACGCGGCAAATTACAGCTTTATCAAAGCTGCACGCGCGAAAGCTTTGAGCATGAAGGGCGCATTACCGATCTCATCCGTTCGGGTCAATTATTCGATGATTTGGGCGTGCCCAAGCTCGACCCGGCAACCGACCGCGCAATGATTTGCGGCTCAATTGACATGACCAAAGAGCTGAAGAGCCTGATGGAAGATCACGGCCTGCGCGAAGGGGCCAATTCCGACCCTGCCGATTTTGTCATTGAACGCGCTTTTGTCGACTAGGATCAGCCGGTCTTCAGACCGCCCAAATCCAAATCGACAAATGTGCCGCCGTCAGCCGCCAGTTTTTCCAATGTCTTGGCCGGCTTAATGGCCGGATTGTCGGCTGCCATGCTTTGCATGGTGGCGAGAATTTTATCGGCCCCGACCAGATCGCCGTAAAACATCGGCCCGCCCGTATCGCCGGGCCAGCCATAGCCGAATGACCAAATCACATCGACATCACTGGGCCGTTGCGCCTTGTTCTCTTCCAGAATAATCAGCGCCTCATTGACCATCGGGTGCAATAGCCGCGCCAAAATATCATCTTGCGACAGGCCTGATGCACCGGCCGCCATGCCGGTCACTTCGGCGATAATTTCTTCCGTTATCGGGCTTGGGCTGCGCTGGCGGTTGTCGTCATAATCATAATAACCGGCGCCGGTTTTTTGCCCGCGGCGGTCCATTTCGCATAGCCGGTCGCGAATCGGATTGCCGGTCACCGCGCCTTTTTTCCAGCCAATATCAAGCCCCGCCAAATCCGACATTTGAAACGGCCCCATTTTAAAGCCGAAAGCGTTAAACGCATTATCGACATCCCAAGGCAGCACCCCTTGATTGACGAGATTTTGCGCTTCGCGCTGGCGCGCCGCCAATATGCGATTGCCGACAAAGCCCGGGCACACGCCGACCAAAGTGGCCACTTTGCCAATGGTCACGGCCAAGGCCATAGAGGTGGCGACAACATCGTCGGCGGTTTCATCGGCGCGCACGATTTCCAAAAGCTTCATCACATTGGCCGGTGAGAAAAAATGCAGGCCGATAACATCTTGCGGTCGCGCCGTCACGGCGGCAATCTCGTCAATATTCAAGGCTGATGTATTGGTCGCTAAAATTGCGCCGGCTTTGCAAATCTTATCGAGATTGGTGAAAATCTGTTTTTTTAAATCCATATCTTCAAACACCGCCTCGATCACCAAATCGCAATCGGCCAATGCCGCCATATCCA
>RFZE01000030.1 GCA_009920875.1 Alphaproteobacteria bacterium
GTGCCGAGCCGCGCCATATTATGCGCCCGCTCCGTGCCAATGCCGTCTTGCGCGTAAATCGCGCTCAATTCATGCAGATAATAGACATTGACCGAGGCAATCGCGCCCAAATCGGCCATGCGGCGCACTTGCTCAGGCGTCGACAGGCCGAAATGCTCAATCGTCCAGCGATGGTTGAAGCGCGGTTTCTCGGCCTGCAATTTCTCCAGCGTGTCGAGCGCCAATTCCAGTCCCATATCGCCGGTGCAATGCACATGCACTTTATAGTCTTCATGCCAGAACAGTCGCGCCGCCTCTTCAAAACGCTCGGGCACCATCAGCCATTCGCCTTCATGGCCGTCGAGATAGCCGGGTTCGCCGACCATCATCAGCTGTGAGAAAAACGCGCCATCGGTAAACAGCTTGGCGTGATCGGTGAAAAACAGATTTTCCGTATTGAGTTTGGGATATTCCTTCACCTCGGCCAGCACGCGGTTGAAGTCGCCATCATGCGCCAGCGCCAGCGCATTGGGTGTGTAATGCACGCGAAACGGCGTGGTTTCGGGTGTGAACACCATTTGCGCCGCTTGCCATTCCAAATCGAAATTGAAAATACCAATGCCCATATCACCGACCGCGGTATGGCCGCCAAAATGCGTTACTTGTTTCAGTCGCTCCATGCCGAGGCCGAACACTTCCGGCGACATGATAATCGGGTTGAGCGCGTTAATGGCGATGCGCAGGCCGTTTTCGTAAAACACGCCGCCATCAAGGTCGATTTGCGGATGCCCGCCAATCTCATTGGTGTTGAGTTCGAAATGCTCAATCGCCGCGCTGTTCATAATCACTTCATGGAACGAGCGATGCCACATAATCACGGGTCGGTCGGGGCAGGCTTCATCAAGTTCTTTGCGCGTCACATGGCCGTGCCAATTGCGGTGATAGCCCCAAGTGAAGAAGGGGGTGTCTTCGCCGGTATCGGCCAGTTCTTTCAGCCGCGCCAAATATGCGTCATGGGTTTTGGTGGCCGGCACTTTTTCCCACGGCAAATCCCATTCCAGCGCGGTGATGAATTGCATCGGCAAAATCACCGCCGCCATTGACGGGTGCAAATGCGGGTCGATAAATCCCGGCATAAGAATTTTATCTTCAAATTGCGTATCGATTGTGTGGGGATGGCGGTCGAGCCACGGCTTCAGGGTGTCCAATGTGCCGACTTCCAAAATTTGTCCGTCTCTGACCGCGATCGCCGTGCCATGCGGGTGCGATGGCTCCATTGTGTGAATGGCTTGTGCCGTGAATACCGTAATCTCAGACATTTTCCCCTCCCAAAACGCCCCCAAAAAAGCTTGTCACAGTGTAGCAAAACGAGGCAAGCTTGCGGCATCTATTCACGACTTTCTTGGGAGGAAGAGAAATGGAAGCTTCAGCTATTTTACAACCTGTTGTGGCGCTGGGTTTGTGGACCGCGGTGATGATGATTTGGATGTATGCCACGCGTATTCCGGCCATCGGCAATACGACGATACCGGACGACCAAATGGGGCATCCGGCCGGTATGCAATTGCTGCCGTCAGAGGTGCGCCGCATTGCCGATAATTACAATCATTTGTTCGAGCAGCCGACGCTGTTCTATGCCATCGCCATCACCATTGCCGTCGCCGGTCATGTTGATGCATGGGCCGTCAATCTGGCTTGGGCCTTTGTTGCCATTCGCGTTGTGCACTCGCTGGTGCAATCAACCGCCAATGTCGTCTTGCTGCGTTTCGGTATTTTCATGGTCAGCTGGCTGGTCTTGATTGCCATGATGGTGCGCGAGGCGCTGGTGATTTTTTAGGCGTTCGAAACATTCACAATGGAAGCGGCACTGCTCACGCGGTGCCGTTTTTATTTGAATAGCGCGTAAATAAGGGCCGCTATTTCTCCTTCGAGCGGGAAGGACAACATACCCATAACCGAATAGCCCATCAGCCACGGCATCACATAAAAGCGCGCCATATAGAAAAACCAAGCCACATAAAGCGGCACCAAAGCGGGCAACAAAAATTGCGGGGTAATCGGTTTCCATAGGCGCAAAAGCGGATTGGTCAGTCGGGCAAAGGCTTTCATGAAGAAGAAGTCAGAATTTTCCGGCTGGAACAGGTTCATTGCGGAGCGGCCAATCAGCGTCCACATCACAAGGCCGAGCGCATAATCCACCACCAAAACCCATATCGGAAAGGCCGTGCTCATATGCATTTCTCCGCTCTGTTTTGCCGCGCGGCTTTAATGGGTCTGATCCAGCACCGTGTCGCCGCCCGGTATGCGGATGGCATCGACCATAGCTTGTGTCTCTGCATCAGGTTCTTCAGTTGCCAGAGAAACGCCGACCATAGCGACAAGGCTGGCTGCCATGCCGACAATGCCGAAGCGTAAATGGTCAAGTCCCAAAAGCGGCGGGCCGCCGGCAAAGCGCACATGATAGAGGTAGTAAGAGCCGGCTAAAAAGCCGATGGCCATACCTGCTATTGCGCCCTGACGGTTGGCGCGTTTCCACCAAACCCCCAAAACCAGCGGGAAGAAAAGACCGGAACAAGCGAAAGAGAAGGCCCACGCCACAGCGCCGAGAATGCTCGACAATTGCAGCGAGGCGACCAAGGCGCCGCCCGCGCCGATAATAAGCAGCAATATGCGCGCCACAATCAGGCGGGTACGCGTATCGGCTTCCGGGTCGATGATTTTGTAATAAAGGTCATGGCTCAGCGCATTGGCGATGGCAAGCAACAGCCCGTCAGCCGTCGACATGGCAGCAGCCATACCACCGGCGGCGACCAAGCCGGAAATGACATAAGGCAAACCGGCGATTTCCGGCGTCGCCAGCACCACAATATCGCCGCGCATGAAGAACTCATTTATCTCCAAAAGGCCATTGCCGTTACTGTCAGAAATGGCCAAAAAGCCGACATTGCTCCATTTTTGAATCCACTCCAGCGATTGCACATCCGCTATTGATTTGCCGATAATGCCGGTCGCCAGATTGGGGTCCATGATTTGCAGCTTGGTGAATGTCGCCAAAGCCGGTGCAGTGAAATAAAGCAGGAAAATAAAGAACAGCGAATAAACCACAGAGCGACGGGCATCGCGCACGCTCGGCGTAGTGAAATAGCGCATGAGAATATGCGGCAGAGATGCCGTGCCGCACATCAACACCATCACCAAAGTAACAAATTGCCAGCTGGCAAAGGCGCCTTCGCTGGCAGCGGCATGCGGCGTTGTCAGGGCGCGAAGGCCGACAAAAGACTCGCTCGGCATTAACTGCCCGACGCCGGCGGCGGCTTCCAGCTCACTGATGCGTTCCACTGCACCGCCATAGGAAAATTGCGGTATCAGTCCGAAATCTTGCGCATTGGACATCCAGAAAACCGGCACCAGATAGGCGATGATGAGCACAATATATTGCGCCACTTGTGTCCATGTCACGGCGCGCATGCCGCCCAGCATGGAGCACAGTAAAATGCCCAAAAGGCCGAACCATACGCCAACCTCAAACGGGATTTGCAGCGCCCGCGCGGCGATTGTGCCGGTCGCGTTTATTTGCGCCGTCACATAGGTAAAGCTGGCAACCACCAAAACAATGACGGCGAGCAACCGCGCCGTATTGCCGCCATATCGCGTACCGATAAAGTCGGGCACTGTGTAGCAGCCAAATTTGCGCAAATAGGGGGCCAATAGTGAATTGACCAACACATAGCCGCCGGTCCAGCCGACGATGAAAGCGAGATAGCCATAACCGCCGAAATAAATACCGCCCGCCATAGCGACAAAGCTGGCACCCGACATCCAATCGGCTGCCGTGGCCATGCCGTTATAAAGCGGTGGCACTTCGCGTCCGGCGACATAATAAGCGTCAACCTGCATGGTGCGCGATAACCAGCCAATGGCCGCATAAATGGCAATGGTGAATGTTACGAAAAGAATGCCCAGCACGTCGGCCGGAACGCCGAATTGCTCAAGAATGGCCATTAGGGCGATGAACCCCAAAAAGCCGCCCGTATAGAGGCCGTAAATGCGCGGTAGATTATTGATAAAACCCTTTTCCATCCCCGCCTCCTATTCCGCGACGCCGCATTCTTCGTCAATCGCCTCTTGCCGACGGGTTGACCAGAACAGCAAAATGACAAAAGCGATGGGCGAACCTTGCGCGGCCATATAAAATCCGAGGGGAAAGCCCATAAAGGAGACGGTGTTTAACTCGGCACCGAACCAATGGACAAAAAAGGAAAAGAAAAACCAAATTGCCAGAGTCACAAAAGTAAGATTGCGCGTGCGCTGCCAGTGCGTCGCTTTGTTTTGTGATGATGCCATAAAACCCTCCCAGATTACGCTACTTCAGAGCCATTATGTGAGACCCGCAAGGCGCTTTGGCTTGAAGTATTGCCAAATTGTCCGGCTCATGTCATGGCTTAAAAAATATACTAAGGACTGTAAGAGAAAAAATGGGAAAAATCCGTGATTATTTCTCTGCCATAGGCAAATCCTTTTTGGTTTGGCGCACCCCGTCGCCATTGACCGATGCCGATGCGCTGGCGGTATTTTGCCTGCAACGCGCCATCTATGTCGCGCAAACTGCGCTTTACAGCTATTTGCGCACCCGCGCCGGATTGCAGCACTTCAATCTGTTCACCGACAAAAAATTTACTGCCGTTCTCAAGCCCGCACGCTCGCGATTGGTGTTGGTTTGTCTCGATGATTTGGTTGTTTATGCCGCTGCTATTCTGCCTGAACTATCGGCGCAACGCCGAGCCACTTTGGCAACGCGCCTATTTGCGCATGGCATTGCCGCTTTGCAAGATGAGGCGCTGTTGCAAGAAGAATTGCGCAGCGCGCAGGCCGATTTTGAACGGCGCAGCCATTTGATTGATTGGGCCGCCCGTGCCGCCCCCGATAAAGGCATTGCGGCGTTTCGCAAAAGCGCCGAAGCGCTCATAGAATTGGCACCGATTGTCTATGCGCTGAAAAAATATGATGACGAGATTGTCATCAATTCCATGCATTTCAAATGGCACGGTGTGCGCTCGCAATTACGCGAGCGTTTGGACGCACACGCGCTGCTTGCCAGCTTGGCCTAAAAGCGCCTAAAAAGGTCGCAGATTAAGGGGACGCTTATGGCTTCGTATCAATATGTTTATGTAATGGACCGCCTGTCGAAAACCTATACCGGTGGTAAGCAGGTTTTGAAAGATGTGCGCCTGTCGTTTTTTCCGGGCGCCAAAATTGGCATTGTCGGGGTCAATGGCGCGGGTAAATCGACGCTTTTGAAAATCATGGCCGGTATTGATAAGGAATATCAGGGCGAGGCTTGGGCCGCTGAAGGGGCGAAAGTCGGCTATCTCGAGCAAGAGCCGCAGCTCAATGGCGATAAAGACGTGTTCGGCAATGTCATGGAAGGGGTGGCTGAAAAGCAATTCCTGCTGGAGCGCTATAACGAGCTGGCGATGAATTATTCCGACGAGACGGCGGAAGAAATGGCGTCGCTGCAAGACCAGATTGACGCGCAAAATCTGTGGGATTTGGACGCGCAGGTCGAGCAGGCGATGGATGCCTTGCGTTGCCCGCCGGGCGACGCTTCGGTGGAGCATTTATCAGGCGGTGAAAAGCGCCGCGTTGCCTTGTGCAAATTGCTCTTGGAAAAACCTGACCTGCTTCTGCTCGATGAGCCGACCAACCATCTCGATGCCGAAACCGTCGCTTGGTTGCAGCACCATTTGGCCGATTTTGCCGGAACCGTTGTTCTGGTGACCCACGACCGCTATTTCCTCGACCAAATTACCGGCTGGATTCTGGAATTGGATCGCGGGCAGGGGCTGCCCTATGAGGGCAATTATTCCAATTGGCTGGAACAAAAACAAAAACGCATGGAACAAGAAGCGCGCGAAGACGACAGCAAAAGCCGCACATTGGCGCGCGAGTTGGACTGGATTCGCCAGTCACCGAAAGCGCGTCAGGCCAAGTCAAAAGCGCGTATCAATGCTTATGAAGAGTTGCTGGAAAGCCAGGGCCGCGAAGAAGTCGGGCGCGCACAAATCACCATTCCGTCGGGGCCTCGGCTTGGCGGCATTGTGCTGGAGGCAGAAAACCTCTCTAAAGGCTTTGACGAAAAACTGTTGATTGACAATCTGTCTTTCAAATTGCCGCCCGGCGGCATTGTCGGTGTTATCGGGCCAAACGGTGCCGGTAAAACGACGCTTTTCAAAATGTTGACCGGTGCGGAGACGCCCGATGAGGGTGCGTTGCGCGTCGGTGATACGGCCATTATGGGTTATGTCGACCAAAGCCGCGACAGCTTGGACGACAGCAAAAATGTCTGGGAAGAGATTTCCGGCGGCTTGGATATTTTGGAACTCGGCAAGCGCGAGATGAATTCGCGCGCCTATGTCAGCGCCTTTAACTTCCGTGGCGGCGACCAACAAAAGAAAGTCGGCCTGCTGTCAGGCGGTGAGCGTAATCGCGTGCATCTCGCCAAAATGCTGAAATCCGGCTCTAACCTCTTGCTGCTCGATGAACCGACCAATGATTTGGATGTTGAAACGCTGCGCGCATTGGAAGAAGGCTTGGAAGACTTCGCCGGTTGTGCCGTTATCATCTCGCACGATAGATGGTTCCTCGATCGTATTGCCACGCATATTCTGGCTTTTGAAGGCGACAGCCATGTCGAATGGTTTGAAGGCAATTATGCCGATTATGAAGAAGACAGAAAACGTCGCCTCGGTGCCGATGCGGAAGTGCCCAAGCGCATAAAATACAAGCAGTTTAGCCGCTAATTCAGCCCTCGGCGGTATCGGCGCTGATTTGTTTGCGCAAATGCTCGAGCAGGGCGTTAATGTCGCCTTTGTTGTTCTTCAGCACGGAGGCAAAGGCATCGCGCTGTTCTTGCGCCATCCACACGCCCAGCACGCGCACGTCAAACAATGTCAGGCTGCCGTCTTCCTCAAGCCTTAGCCACCAATCAATATCAATCGGGTCGCGCCCATTGGCAAATTCGATGCGGCTATCGACAATGACATTCTTCTTTTTGGCCTGCGCCTTGCCGACCATGACTTTTTCGTCGGAATATTCACCCAAGCGATTGGCATAGACTTTGACGATAAACTCGCTGAGCAAGGTTTCAAAGGTGGCGAAATCCTCTTTGGAAATTTGCCGACCGAATTGCCCTAGTGTAAAACGCGCAATGCGGCGCATATTGGCGCGTTCATCAAGTAGGGCAGCAAATTTGGCTTCGCGTCCGGCGCGGGTCTTTTCAGTAGAAAGAATGCTGATTGCATCATCGGCCAGCACCTCGACGAAGCTCTTGGCTTTGGCCAAATCAACCTCTTGGGCTACCCCCGGGGTGAGCATAAGCGCCCAAAGGGCGAAAAAAGCGATGATGGCGCGCATGGGCGGCTCCTAAAAATCATCCAGATCATCAAACTCGTCGAGATCCGGTAAATCGTCAATGTTGGTGACGCCATTGGCAATCTCGCTGGCGCGATTTTGCTGATACAGACTTCTCACCGTTGCATAGAAATCTACCGAAGAGCGCTCAATCTCGTCAAGCACGGTGAGCGCGCTGGCGCGCGCATCAATGCCATCTATCGCATAGCGACCAATGGCGTTTTCCAAATGCCAATCATCTTGATGGGTCATCGGGTCGAAAGCCCAGTCAATAATCCAACCGCTGAACTCGCGCGGGCTGGAGGGCCCGTAAACCGGCGTGAACAGATAAGGCCCTTCCGGCACTCCCCATACCGCCATTGTTTGGCCGAAATCTTCATCATGTTTTTCCAGCCCCAAGCGCTTAGCCGGATCGAACAGGCCGAACAGCCCGACCGTGGAGTTAATGCCGAAACGCAGCGCCGTGGTGCTGGCGCGTTGGCCTTGCAATTGGAAAATATCATTGGCCAGCGTCACCGGTGAGGCGAGATTATCGAGGAAGTTTCGCACCGATTGGCGCACCGGCGAGGGCACATAGAGATAGCCTTTGGCGACCGGCTTCAATAAATAATTATCAAACTGCACATTGACTTTGAACATGAAGCGATTGCTGCGCTCAAAAGGGTCATTGTGCTGCGACGGTGCCGCACAACCGGTCAGCGCAACAGCGACGGCAAGCAAAAGCAATTTTTGGCGAAACATAAGATTATTCCCTGATTTGCCGACAATTTAGGCCTATTCGTGCCCATGTCAAAGCGCCGTTTACAACGCCAATCGGCTTGGCGCTTGACATATAAAGATATCTTTATATAAATCCAATGATGGAAAACCTTCTATCAGCTTTGCGCGCCGCCGGTGAGCCGACCCGCCTTCGCATTCTGGCGATTTTGGCGTTGGGCGAACTGACGGTATCGGAATTGACGCAAGTGTTGCTGCAAAGCCAGCCGCGCATCTCGCGCCATTTGAAGCTGCTGGCCGATGCCGGTTTGATAGTTCGATATCCTGAGGGCAGTTGGGTGTTTTACCGCCTCGATGAAAGCGCCCAACTGGGCGACTTGCTGGCAGAGATAATCGCCAGCCTGCCGCAGGGTGACCATGAATTGCAGCGCGACCGCGAGCGGCTGGCAGAAGTGCGCACCGAACGCGCAGCGCGTGCGCAGGCCTATTTTGCCGCCAATGCGGCGCAATGGGACAGTTTGCGCGCCAATCATATTCCCGAAACCGCTATTGAAGAGCGCATGGGCGAGTTGATTGGCGGGCGCGACATTGATTTGCTGGTCGATCTCGGAACCGGTACGGGTCGCATGCTGGAAATTTTCGGCACGCGCGCCTCACGCGCTGTCGGTTTTGATATCAGCCCCGACATGTTGACCATTGCGCGCGCCAAGCTGGATGAATTGGCGGCAGAAAATTGTCAGGTGCGGCAGGGCGATTGCGCCAATGTGCCATTGGAAGACAATGTTGCCGATATTGTCATTTTGCATCAGGTGCTTCACTTTCTCGACGACCCGCAACGCGCGGTTAATGAAGCGGCGCGTATCACGCGACCCGGCGGCTGCGTGCTGATTGCCGATTTCGGGCCACATGAAATGGAAGATTTACGCAATGAGCATGCTCATCGTCGCCTGGGATTTGCCGATGATGAGATGAACCATATGTTGCGCGCCGCCGGTTTGTTCGCCGCCGCAGGAGACACGCTGACCGCACAGAACACCCCTTTGACCGTGGCCATGTGGCAGGCCGAAAAAACAGAAAGAAACGCCTGATGACCTCAATCAGTTTTGAATTTTTCCCGCCTAAATCAGAAGCGGCCGGTGAAAAGCTATGGAAGGCCATTGGACGCCTCGCGCCTTTGCGCCCCGATTTCGTATCGGTGACCTATGGCGCGGGCGGCTCAACGCGTGACCGCACGCATCAATGCGTCAAACGCATTATTGATGAAACCGATTTGAAACCGGCGGCGCATCTGACCTGCGTTGCCGCTTCCAAAACCGATGTTGATAGCGTGGTTGATGATTATGCCGCTGCCGGTGTGCAGCATATTGTGGCGCTGCGCGGTGATATGCCCGATATGGGCGCGTTTCAGCCGCATGCGGAAGGTTATGACGGCTCAGTGGCATTGGTGGCGGCATTGGCCAAGCGCGGCGGCTTTGACATCACCGTCAGCGCTTATCCTGAAAAGCATCCTGAAAGCGCGTCTTTGGACGCCGATATTGATTTGCTGAAAGCAAAGATTGATGCGGGCGCAACGCGCGCCATCACACAATTTGTGTTCGACACAGAGGCGCATTTGCGCTTTCGCGACCGTTTGGCGGCGGCGGGCATCACCATTCCGGTGATTGCCGGCATTATGCCGACCACCAATTTTGCCGGTGCCAAACGTATGGCTGAGGCCTGCGGTGCGCATGTGCCGCAATGGCTGGCCGACGCTTATGAGGGGCTTGAAGAAGACGCCGATACGCGCAAGCACATTGCCGCATCGGTGGCGATTGACCAATGCCGTAAACTGATTGATGAAGGCTTTGAGAACCTACATTTCTACACGCTCAACCAGGCCGATTTGACGTTTGCCGTATGCCGTATTTTGAAGCTCGGCGCCGCCGCATATTGAGGGATATTATGAGTTGGACACGCGACACACGCATTGCAGAATTGGACAGGCTGACGGCTGACCGAATTCTTATGCTTGACGGTGCAATGGGCACAATGATTCAGCGTCATAAGCTGGATGAAGCGGCCTATCGCGGTGATCGTTTCGCCAATCATCACGCTGATGTTGCGGGAAATAATGATCTGCTGTCGCTGACCCAGCCGGATATTATTCGCGACATTCACACGGCCTATCTCGCGGCGGGCAGTGATATTGTTGAGACCAATACATTTTCGTCCACCACCATTGCGCAGGCCGATTATGACATGGAGCATTTGGCCTATGAGTTGAATTTGGAAGGCGCCAAGCTGGCGCGCCAAGCCTGCGATGCGATGGAAGCGGCAGACCCGTCGCGCCCACGTTATGTGGCGGGTGCCTTGGGGCCGACCAATCGCACCGGCTCGATTTCGCCGGATGTGAATGATCCGGGTATGCGCAATGTCACTTATGATGAATTGCGCGAAGCCTATGCGGAAGCGACACGCGGTCTGATTGGCGGCGGCACTGATATTATCTTGGTCGAAACGATTTTCGACACGCTCAACGCCAAAGCGGCCGTGCACGCCGTGCAAGACGTGTTTGAGGAAACCGGCATCACTTTGCCGCTGATGATTTCAGGCACGATTACCGATAAATCGGGACGCACGCTGTCGGGACAAACGACAGAAGCGTTTTGGAACTCGCTGCGCCACGCCAAGCCCTTTGCCGTTGGTCTGAATTGCGCGCTCGGGGCTGACGAAATGCGTCCCTATGTGGCGGAAATCGCCCGCGTCGCCGATACCAATGTCTGCATTTATCCGAATGCCGGTCTGCCCAATGAGTTTGGCGAATATGACCAGCTGGCCGATGAAATGGCGGTGATTGTCGGTGAATTTGCCGAAGCCGGATTGGTCAATATTCTCGGCGGTTGTTGCGGCACCACGCCCGACCATATTGAAGCCATTGCAGCGGCGGCGGCGAAAGAAAGCCCACGCGCCATTCCTACACCCGCGCCACTCATGCGTTTGTCGGGCTTGGAGCCGTTTACCAAAACCGATGAAATTCCCTTCATCAATGTCGGTGAGCGCACCAATGTCACCGGCTCGGCCAAATTCCGTAAGCTGATTACCGAGGGCGACTTCGATACGGCGCTGGATATTGCGCGCCAGCAAGTCGAGAACGGCGCGCAAATTATCGACGTGAATATGGATGAAGGCATGTTGGACAGCGAGGCGGCAATGGTGCGCTTCCTCAATCTTGCCGCCACTGAGCCGGATATCGCCAAAGTGCCGGTGATGATTGACAGTTCGAAATGGGAAATCATCGAGGCCGGTCTGAAATGCGTGCAGGGTAAGCCCGTCGTCAATTCCATCTCATTGAAAGAGGGCGAAGAACCGTTTTTGCAGCAAGCACGCGCTTGTTTGCGCTATGGCGCGGCGGTGATTGTCATGGCGTTTGACGAAGACGGGCAGGCCGATACGGCAGAACGCAAATTTGAGATTTGCCAGCGCTCTTACAAGATTTTGACCGAGCAGGTTGGTTTCCCGCCCGAAGATATTATCTTCGACCCGAATATTTTCGCGGTCGCCACCGGCATTGAAGAGCATGATAATTATGCCGTTGATTTCATCGAGGCGACAAAGCGCATTCGCGACGAGTTGCCGGGCGCGCATGTGTCGGGCGGTGTCTCGAATATCTCCTTTTCTTTCCGCGGCAATCAGCCGGTGCGCGAGGCCATGCATTCGGCGTTTCTCTATCATGCCATTGGCGTCGGCATGGATATGGGCATTGTCAATGCCGGTCAGCTGGCGATTTATGAGGATATCGAGCCGAAGCTGAAAGAGGGGGTTGAGGATGTGCTGCTCAATCGTCGCGCTGACGGCACGGACCGCCTGCTGGAAATTGCCGAGCAATATCGCGGCCAAAAAGGCGCGCAACAAGAAGTTGATTTAAGCTGGCGCGAAGGCGATGTCGGCGCGCGGTTGATGCATGCGCTGGTCAATGGATTGGGTGATTTTATCGAGGAAGACACGGAAGAAGCGAGGCAATCTTTTGACCGCCCGCTCAATGTCATTGAAGGGCCGCTGATGGATGGCATGAACCGTGTCGG
This sequence comes from Alphaproteobacteria bacterium, assembly GCA_009920875.1. Lineage (GTDB taxonomy): Bacteria > Pseudomonadota > Alphaproteobacteria > RS24 > RS24 > UBA8337. Next base: position 12,168 of record RFZE01000030.1, read on the forward strand.
CGATTTGTTCGGGGCCGGTAAAATGTTTTTGCCGCAGGTTGTGAAGTCGGCCCGCGTGATGAAACGCGCCGTGGCTTATCTCGAACCCTATATGGAAGAAGAAAAGGCCGCTTCGGGCGCGACCAGCCTGTCGAAAGGCAAGGTGCTGATGGCGACGGTGAAAGGCGATGTGCACGATATTGGCAAAAATATCGTCGGCGTGGTGCTACAATGCAATAATTTCGATGTCATTGATATGGGCGTGATGGTGCCGGCCAATGACATTATCGACAAAGCGGTTGAAGAACAGGTCGATATTATCGGCCTCAGTGGCCTGATTACGCCAAGCCTTGATGAAATGTGCCATGTCGCAGCTGAAATGGAGCGGCGCGGCTTGGATATTCCGTTGCTGATTGGCGGTGCGACCACCTCAAAAGTGCATACGGCGGTAAAAATCAATCCGAATTACGCGCAAGGCCAAACCGTTTATGTGACCGATGCCAGCCGCGCCGTTGGCGTTGCCAGCAATCTCTTATCGGAAGAAAAAAGCGGCGATTACAAGGCTGAAATTCGCGCCGATTATGAAGCGATGGCGGAAGCCCATGCGCGGGGTCGTGCTGAAGATAAGCGCACGCCGATTGGTGAGGCGCGCGAAAATGCGTGGGCTCCCAAAGAAGAGCACCAGCCCGTCAAGCCGCAATTCACCGGCACAAAGGTTTTTGACGATTATGATTTGGCCGAATTGCGCGACTATATTGATTGGACGCCTTTCTTCCAAAGCTGGGATTTGCACGGGCGCTATCCGGCAATTTTAACAGATGATGTGGTCGGCGAAGCGGCAACCAATCTGTTCAATGACGCGCAAGCCATGCTCGACCAAATGATTGAGGAAAAATGGCTGACCGCCAAAGCGGTTATCGGCTTTTGGCCGGCCGCGCGCCATGGCGATGATATTGTGGTGTTTACCGATGAAACGCGCACGGAAGAACGCACGCGTTTGCATACGCTGCGCCAGCAAATGCAGCGCAGTAATGGGCAAGACAAAAAACGGGCCAATTATGCGCTGGCCGATTTTATCGCCGAAGGGGCTGATTATATTGGCGGCTTTGCCGTCACCACGGGTCATGGTGAGGACGAGGTTGCCAAGCGCTTTGAAGAAGCAGGCGACGATTATTCATCCATTATGTCGAAAGCGCTGGCTGACCGCTTGGCAGAAGCCTTTGCCGAACGCATGCACCAGCGCGTGCGCACTGAGTTTTGGGGCTATGCCAGCGATGAGGCGCTTGATAATGATGCGCTGATTGCCGAGCAATATAAGGGTATTCGCCCGGCTCCGGGCTATCCGGCGCAGCCTGACCATACCGAAAAGGCTACTTTGTTCGACTTGCTCGATGCAGAAAACGGCGCGGGCATCTCCTTGACCGAGAGCTTTGCCATGTGGCCCGGCGCGGCCGTGTCCGGTCTGTATTTCGCGCATCCTGAAAGCAGCTATTTCGGCGTCGGTAAAATTGACCGCGACCAAGTGGCAGATTATGCCAAACGCAAAGGCATGGATGTCAAAATTTGCGAGAAATGGCTGTCGCCGATTTTGTCATACACGCCGTAAATGAATCCGCTAAACTCAGCCCCATGTCAGTTTGGGGCAAAATAGCAGGCATAGCGGCAGGCTATGCGATAGGCGGTGTGCCAGGCGCGCTGGTTGGTGGGCTGGCCGGGCATTTCGCGCTCGACCGCGTCAATGACCGCCAAGTTATTTTCACCATTGCGATGATTTCACTGGCTGCCAAAATGACGCGCGCCGATGGCGATGTGTCGCCGATTGAAGTGCAGGCGGTGCAAGATATGATGCGCGTGCCCGAAAGCGAGCTCAAAAATATGGAGCGGGTGTTTCGGCTGGCACAGGAAGATGTCACCGGTTTTGACAGCTATGCGCGGCAGGTAAAAGATATTTATGCCGACAGCCCGCAAGTGCTGGAAGATGTGCTCGATGTGTTGTTTTACATTGCCTATGCCGATGGCGTGTTGCATCCGGCAGAGCAACAATTCCTCGAAATCGTCGCTGAAATTTTCGAGATTAATGAAAGCGATTTCAAACGCATTCAGGCGCATCATGATGGCAGTGTGGTGGACCCTTATACCGTGCTCGGTGTCGGTCGCCATGCAGAAGACGCAACGGTAAAGCAAGCTTGGCTCAATGCGGTGCGCGACAATCACCCCGACCAGTTGCAAGCGCGCGGTATGCCGTCTGAAATGATGCATATTGCAACGGCGCGCATGGCGTCTATCAATGAAGCTTGGGAAACCATAAGAGAGGAGCGCGGGCTATGAGTTGGCAGGACAGGATTTTACAGCCCGACAATCCGGTTGAGCAGATGAAGCAAAAAGCCGCTTTGCGGGCGCTTGAATTTGTCGAAAGCGGCATGAAGTTGGGGCTTGGCACAGGCTCAACGGCGCGCTTTTTTGTTGATGGGTTGGGCGCAAAACTGACCGACGGGTTGAGCGATATTGTTTGCGTGCCGACCTCTGAAGCAACGCGCGAACAAGCTGAAAGCCTGAACATTAGATTGGCCCCGCTTGATGAGTTGCAACGCCTCGACATCACGGTAGATGGGGCTGATGAATTGGACGACGCGCTGCGCCTGATAAAAGGCGGTGGTGGTGCATTGCTGCGCGAGAAAATCGTTGCCGCTGCGTCAGACAAGATGATTGTCATTGCCGATGACACAAAAAAGGTCGCGGTTTTGGGCGCGTTTGATTTGCCGGTAGAGGTCAATATGTTCGCGCATGGCGCAACGGCAGCAGCGATTGCCGATGCGTTAAAAGCGACAGGCCATAGCGGTGCTGTGAAGCTGCGCGGCGGGGATACCCCTTTTATTACCGATGGCGGCCACTATATTTATGATTGCGCTTTGGGGGCGATAAGCGACCCTGAGGCTTTGGCGCAAGCGCTGCT
>RFZE01000004.1 GCA_009920875.1 Alphaproteobacteria bacterium
GACCGTCAGCTGAAAGTTGAGGCGCGGGTAATTGATTATTTATTGCCGCGCATGGTGCGCGATTATGCCGGTATGGCCGCTTTGATTGACAATATTGACCGACAAGCTTTGGCAAAAAAACGAGCGATTACCGTGCCAATGGTTGCAGAAATCTTGGAAAGTCATATATCTGAAATATAAAAATGGCCAACTGGTCGCCCCTTACGACTTTCAGGAATTGGTGAATGTCCAAAAAAATCCGAGTGTTGCGCGAGAGCGAAAAACATGAACTCCCAGATGAGCTGATGGGATTTTCGCGTCAAGAGCGCTTTATCAATCGTGAAGTGTCGTGGTTGGCCTTTAATGAGCGCGTGCTCGATGAGGCGACCAATGCGACCCATCCGGTGATGGAGCGGCTGCGGTTTTTGTCCATTTCTGCCAGCAATCTCGATGAGTTTTTTATGGTGCGTGTCGCCGGTCTGGTCGGCCAAACCAAAGCGGGTGTCGAAGTGCCGAGCCAAGATGGGCTGACACCGGCACAACAGCTGGATGCGATTTTGCAGCGCGCCGATGCGCTGATGGTGCGGCAGCAAAAAGTTTGGGGCGATGTGCTTAAGGATTTGCGTAACGAACAAATATTTGTGCGCGAAAGCGATGAGTTGACGCCATCACAACTGGATTGGCTGGAGGATTATTTCCTCGACCAAGTTCTGCCGGTTTTGACGCCTTTGGCGATTGATCCGGCGCACCCGTTTCCTTTCATCCCCAATCTTGGCTTGGCCTTGGCGTTGCAATTGGCGCGCCGCGATGACGGCAATCGCATGAATGCGCTGTTGCTAATCCCGCAACGGCTTGACCGCTTCATTATGCTGCCTGATGAGAACTGCGTTGAAGGGCTTAACTTTGTGCGCCTCGAAACATTGATTTCGATTTTCGTCGAACAGACTTTCCCCGGTTATGGAGTGTTGGGGCAGGGCACGTTCCGCATCATTCGCGACAGCGATATTGAAGTGGAAGAAGAGGCCGAGGATTTGGTGCAATTCTTTGAAAGCGCGCTGAAGCGCCGACGTCGTGGCTCGGTTATACGTCTCAAGCTGGACGCTAATATGCCCGACAGTTTGCAAAACTTGGTGCGCAAAGAATTGCAAGTTGATAAGCGCGGAGTCATTGCCGTTGAGGGGCTTGTCGGTCTTTCGCAAACCACCGAGCTTTATGCGCCGGGGCCATCTGAGCTTAAGTTTACACCGTTTACGGCACGTTTTCCGGAGCGCATACGGGAACATGGCGGCAATTGTTTTTCGGCCATTGGCGCAAAAGATATCCTTGTTCATCACCCTTATGAAAGTTTTGATGTGGTGGTGCAGTTTTTGCGCCAAGCGGCGGCTGACCCTGATGTTTTGGCGATTAAGCAAACATTGTATCGGACAACCGATGACAGCCCAATTGTCGAAGCGCTGATTGAGGCGGCCGAAGCGGGTAAATCCGTTACGGCTCTGGTGGAGTTGAAGGCGCGTTTTGATGAGGCGGCCAATATACGTTTGGCGCGCAATATGGAGCGCGCCGGTGTGCAAGTAGTGTTCGGCTTTATGCAGCTGAAAACCCACGCCAAGGTAAGTTTGGTGGTGCGTCGTGAGGCGGACGGCTTGCGCACTTATGTGCATTTGGGCACCGGCAATTATCACCCGCAAAACGCCAAAATCTATACCGACCTGTCCTTGTTTACCTGCGATAGCGATATTGCGTCCGATGCCTCGCAAGTCTTCAATTTCTTTACCGGCTATGCTGAGCCGGGCAATTTGAAGCAACTGGCCATGTCGCCACAAAATTTGCGCGACACATTGATGGAAAATATTGGCACCGAAGTGGCGCATGCCAAGGCCGGCAAGCCGGCGGCCATTTGGGCAAAAATGAACTCGCTGGTCGACCCGTTTGTTATTGATGCGCTTTATGAAGCATCGCAAGCGGGTGTGCAGATTGATTTGATTGTGCGCGGCATATGCTGTTTGCGCGCCGGTGTTGATGGGCTGTCGGAAAACATTCGCGTGAAAAGTATTGTCGGGCGGTTTCTGGAGCATTCGCGCATTGTCTGTTTCGGCAATGGCGCCGGTTTGCCGTCAAGCGAAGCAAAAGTCTTCATTTCCTCGGCTGATTGGATGCCGCGCAATCTCAATCGGCGGGTCGAAATTCTGACACCGATTTTGAATGCCACTGTGCATGAGCAAGTGCTGGGGCAAATCATGATGACCAATCTTTTGGATAATGAGCAAAGCTGGAGCATGCAGCCCGATGGCAATTATTTGCGCGTCACAGCCGAAAAAGCTGAAGAGTCGGTCAATGCGCATGGCTATTTCATGACCAATCCAAGCCTGTCTGGGCGCGGCAACTCCTTGCAACAGGGCGAATGAAAAGGCAATCTGGGGTCATGCAAGAAGTGACCACCGAGCAATTTGCAGCTGCCCTTAATAAGTTGGGGCCATTGCCCCCTGATGCCCCGCATGGCGTGCTTGATATCGGGTCTAACTCAGTGCGTTTGGTCGGTTTTAGCGGCTCGGCCCGCACACCTTTGCCGATTTATAATGAGCGTGCATTTGTGCGTTTGGGTGAGTCGGTCTCAGCCACGGGGCGCATTGAGGGTGATTATTACACGCTGGCGCTTGATACGTTTCGGCGTTTTCGCCAAATCGCCGACCAGTTAGGCATTGAAAATCTTGCTGCTTTTGCAACGGCAGCGGTGCGCGATGCCGAGAACCGCGCGCAATTTCTGGCCGATGCGGAGGCTGTTTTAGGGCATGAAATTCGCGTGTTAAGCGGCGAAGAAGAGGCTTTGCTGTCGGCCGATGGCGTGATGCTCGGCATTCCCGGGGCTGAAGGTATTGTCGCTGACCTTGGCGGCGGCAGCTTGGAGCTGGCTTATGTTGCAAATAATAAAACCCAACAATGGACGAGCCTGCCCTTGGGGGTTTTGGCGCTGCAACAGGCCAGTGGCGGCAAAATAAAGAAAATGGACAAAATCATTCGCGCCGCTTTGGCCGATTTGCCATGGCTGAAAAAAGCGCAAGACAAGCCGATTTATATTGTCGGCGGGACATGGCGCGCATTGGCCAAATTGCATATGGAGTATTCCGGCTATGGCTTGGAAGTGCTGCATCAATATGATGTGCGCTTAAAAGAAATTGCGGCGTTTTTCAAATTCATAGCGAAGGACGGGCGGCGTGCCCAGCGCATTATTTCGCACGCTTCGGGCAATCGTCGAGAAGCGCTGCCCGCCGCCTCGCTGATTTTGCAAAGCCTGATTGAGGCGGTGCAGCCGTCGCGCTTGATTGTGTCGGCCAATGCGGTGCGCGAGGGCGTGCTGTATCAGGAGTTGAAAAGCAAATATCGGGCGCTTGATCCGCTGTTAATGGCATGCGAGGAAATGGCGGCACGCATGTGTAAAGCCGAGCCTTACAGTCATGAATTGGCGAGGTGGACGCAGCAACTTTATCGCAATGCAGAACCGAAAAATTTCACAGGCGCGCAAATTGACCGCTTGCGCCAAGCCGGTTGTTTGATTTCCGATTTGGCCTGGGCCAGCCATCCGAGTTTCCGCGCCGCAGCTGTCAGCAATACGGTTTTGACCGCCCCCTTTACCGGCATCACCCATGCCGAGCGGGTGTTTCTGGCGCGCGCTTTGTCTTATCGCCATGAATTGCGCAATGAAGAAGCCGATTTCGGCAGTCTCAATCTCACCGAGACAGATGATCAAATTGCCCGTGCTTTGGGGTTGAGCTTGCGGCTTGCCCATTCGCTATCGGCATCGCTGCCCGGCGTTTTGCCAAAGACAAAATTAAAGGTCGGCAAAAATAAATTGAAGCTGTTCATCAGCCCCGAATTAAGCGATTTGATTGCGCCTATTATCGAAAAGCGTCTCGCCGTTCTGGCGGAAACATTGGGATTAGAGCCGAAAGTGAAATTGCGCGACAGTGAGGCTGATTAATCGCGCGCGACCAGCACAACTGCATCATCTTGCGAGGCGAGAGCCAGTTTACCGGCCTTCAGCGCTTCGGCATATTGGCCGAAAATCTCGTGCCGCCAGCCCTTGAGCGCCGCAACATCAGGCGCATCATCGCTGGCAATGCGCTCCAAATCGCTGACATTGGCAATCAGCTTGGGGGCTACGCCGGTTTCTTCGCTGCGCTGCTTCAACAATACTTTCAACAAGTCGACCAATGGGCCAATGCCAGGGCGATTGACTGCCGGTGCAGGCATATCGGGCAAATCGTCTTTTTCCATTTTACGGCCGCGCGCCACTGCTTTCAAAAGCGGGTCGGCATAGCGCGAGCCTTCAAAACCTTTCGGCACGGCGCGCAAGCGGGTTAACCCACGCTTGTCTTTCGGCCCTTGCAGGGCCAATTCGCGCAAAGCGTCATCTTTCAAAATGCGATTGCGCGGCACATTGCGGTTTCGCGCTTCGGTTTCGCGCCATGCGGCAACTTCAATCAACACGCCGATAACATGCGGGCGGCGGTCCTGCATGCGCAGCCGCTTCCAAGCGTTTTCAGGGCGTTGCGCGTAGATCTCCGGGTCGGACAAAAGCGCCGACTCCTCATCAAGCCATGCGCCGCGCTCGTTTTCCGCCAATTCATTTTCAAGAAATTCAAAAGCACCGCGCAAATGGGTGACATCGGCCAGCGCATAGGTCAGTTGATTGTCGCTCAGCGGGCGCTGGCTCCAATCGGTAAAACGACTGCCTTTATCAATTTTTCCGCCTGTGGTTTTGCGGATAAGTGTCTCATAACCGACCGCATCGCCAAAGCCGCACACCATGGCGGCAATTTGCGTGTCAAAAAGCGGTTTCGGAATGGTTTCGGCCTGATGATAAAAAATTTCAACATCTTGGCGGCAGCCATGCATGACTTTCAGCACTTTTTCATTGGCCAGCAGCGCGTAAAACGGCGCTAGGTCTATGCCGTCAGCCAGCGGGTCAATCATCGCCTCAATATCTTGTCCGGCGGTTTGAATGAGACAAAGCTGTGGCCAGAAGGTTTTCTCGCGCAAAAACTCGGTATCTACGGTGATATAACGCTGCTTGGCCAGTTCGGCGCACAACTCTTTGAGCGCCTCATTTGTTGTTATCAATTCCATGCGCGTCTTATACGCCAGCCGCTTGGTTTTGTCGCGTGGAAACGTATCTTGACAAATTGGCTGAAGCGTTGTGTTTAGGCGCAGGAAAAGTCGCTTTTGCGGTCAATGAGGATATTCAAAATGCATGACTATCGAAGTCATAATTGCGGTCAGTTACGGGCTGAAAATATCGATGAAACAGTGCGTCTGTCCGGCTGGGTGCATCGTAAGCGCGATCATGGTGGCTTGTTGTTCATTGACCTGCGCGACCATTTCGGTCTGACGCAATTGGTTATTGAGCCGTCCAGCCCGCATTTTGCACTGGCAGAAGCGGTGCGTGCCGAAAGCGTGATTTGCGCCGAAGGCAAAGTGGTGGCGCGCGATGATGACGCGAAAAACCCCAATCTCGACACGGGCGAGGTGGAAATCTACGTCGCTGAGATGGAAGTGTTGTCGGAAGCCGGTGATTTGCCCTTGCCGGTATTCGGTGAGCCGGATTATCCGGAAGATGTGCGCTTGCGCTATCGTTTCCTCGATTTGCGCCGCGAAACGCTGCATAACAATATTATCCTGCGCTCCGACATTATCGCCTGGCTACGCCGCCGCATGACCGATGACGGTTTCCGCGAATATCAAACACCGATTTTGACCGCCTCAAGCCCTGAAGGCGCGCGCGACTTTCTGGTGCCGTCGCGCATGCATCCGGGCCAATTTTATGCAAGAAGACGTGTTTCAGTCGGTAGAACCTGTCTTGCGCGATGTGTTTGTCGAATTTGGTGGCGGCAAGCGGGTAACCGAAACCTTCCCGCGTATTCCTTATGCCGAAGCGATGCAGAAATATGGCTCAGACAAGCCTGATTTGCGTATCCCGATTGAAATGCAAGATGTCACGCCTGCCTTTGACGGTTCCGATTTCAAGATTTTTGCCAATATGATTGCCAAAGACGACAAGGTGCGGGTCTGGGCGATACCGGCCAAAACCGGCGGCAGTCGGGCCTTTTGTGACCGCATGAACAGCTGGGCGCAAGGCGAAGGGCAACCGGGGCTTGGCTATATCTTCTTCCGCGATGGCGAAGGGGCAGGGCCGCTGGCCAAAAATATCGGGGAAGAACGCACCGCTCAAATTAAGCAGCAGCTTGGCCTTGAAGATGGGGATGCCGTGTTCTTCTGCGCCGGTGTGCCGAGAGCTTTTGCCGATTTCGCCGGTTGCGCGCGCAACCGCATTGGTGAAGAGCTTGATTTGATTGACCGCGACCAATTTGCCTTTTGCTGGATCGTCGATTTCCCCATGTATGAGGAAACCGATGACGGCAAGATTGACTTTTCGCACAATCCTTTCTCCATGCCACAGGGCGGTATGGAAGCGCTGGAAAGCCAAGACCCGCTTGCCGTGCTCGGCTATCAATATGACATTGTTTGCAATGGCGTTGAGCTATCCTCCGGTGCCATTCGGAACCACAAGCCTGAAATCATGCTGAAAGCGTTTGAAATCGCCGGTTATGACGATGCGGTGGTGGAAAAAGAATTTGGTGGCATGCTGAATGCGTTTCGCTATGGTGCGCCGCCGCATGGCGGCATTGCCCCCGGTGTTGACCGCATTGTCATGCTATTGGCCGGACAAGAGAATTTGCGCGAAGTGGTCGCCTTCCCGATGAATCAGCAAGCCGAAGATTTGTTGATGCAAGCCCCGGGTAATGTCTCCAATGCGCAACTGCGTGAATTGCATATTCGCCTCAATCTGCCGAAAGAAGAGGGCGGCAAGGAAAGCGATTAACTTTCCAATATATTTTTGATGCCAAAATGCGCTATTGTCGCGGCACAAAGGAAGAGCGATTAGATGATGCGATTTTTGAAAATGCTGTTCACTTGGTGGAATGACCAGACGCTGGGCACGCTGCTGATTACGCGCCGCCGTGGCAAGTTGGTCGGCATTGATGATCAGGGAAATCGCTATTACGAAGATAAACATGGCGCGTCCATTAACGGCAAAACCCGCCGCTGGGTGCTGTATAATGGCGATATTGAGACAACGCGCATTTCGCCTGAATGGCACGGTTGGATGCACTATACGGTCGATGAAACGCCGAATGCGGCCAATCAGGTCAAGCGTGACTGGATGAAACCCGGTCAAATTAACATGACCGGCACGAAAGATGCACATAAACCGGCCGGTATGGCCGATACAACCGGCTATGTTAGCGGCTATGATGCGTGGAAGCCGGAATAGACGGAAAGTCTGGAGATAGAATAATGAAAGACAATCTGGTTGAAACATTGGTTGGCGCTGCCGTGCTTATCGTAGCAGCCATGTTTGTCATTTACGGCTATTCGGTAACGGAAGCCGATAGCGGCGACGGCTATAGGCTGATCGCCCAATTTGACCGCGTTGACGGCCTGACCATTGGCAGCGATGTCCGCATGTCAGGCATTAAAATCGGCACCGTGACAGGGCTGAAGCTCGACCCGCAAAGCTATTATGCCAATGCCGAATTCTCTATTGGCGGCGATATTGAGCTGCCCGATGATACCAGCGCAAAAATTACCAGTGAGGGATTGCTGGGTGGTAATTATGTATCGCTTTCACCGGGTGGCAGTGAGGATATGCTGTCCGAGGGTGATGAAATTCTCTACACGCAAGGTTCGGTCGACTTAATCGGTCTGGTCAGTCAAGCTTTGTTCAGCGCGGGTGATGAGGAAAGTGCTGAATAACAGCGTCGTTCTGCTCGTTTTCATGGCTATGGTCGCCACCGCTCCGGTCGGCGCACAGATTATTGACGACAAAATGATGCCGCCGGTTCTCATTATGCCGCCGCCTGAAGAAACCGGTGAAACCGAAGCTGACGATATTATCGAAGATGATGATATCATTGCGCCGCTTTCAATCATGGAAGTTCCGGTGCTTGATATTGTCGATGAAGATGAGGAAGAAGCGGCGCTTAAGCCGATGTTGGTCGGCTCGTTTTCTTTGCTGCATAAAGTGACTGCAAAAGTGCAAAAGATTGAGCTTTTATCGGGTCAGGAATATGCCATTGGCGATATGAGTCTGACCATGCATGACTGCATATCAACACCGCCGGAAGAGCCGCCTGAAACAAAGGCTTTTCTTGAGATTTCCGAGTTTAAGGCGGGGCGCGACAAAGCGCTGTTTACCGGCTGGATGTTTGCCTCCAGCCCCGGCATTAACGCGATGGAGCATCCGGTTTTCGATATTTGGCCGCTTGCGTGCAAAACCGAAGACGGCATGGTGTTTACCGGAGAAATATTACCGCCCGTCTCTGAGACGCAAGGCGATATTCAGACCCGTTAATCAGTCTTTCATGCCGAGGAATTTTTCCAGCCAATGAATGTCATAATCGGCAGCGCGGAAATCCTCATCCGGCAAAAGTTTTTCAAATAGCGGAATGGTGGTTTCGACCCCATCAATGGCAAATTCCCCCAAAGCGCGGTTGAGGCGCATCAAGCAAGCCTCGCGGTCGTCAGCATGGACAATAAGCTTGCCGATGAGGCTGTCATAATAGGGCGGAATGGCGTAGCCCGAATACATGGAGCTATCCATGCGCACACCCAAGCCGCCGGGCGGGTGATAGGTCTGCACCACACCCGGTGAAGGGGTGAAGGTTTCGGGGTTTTCGGCATTGATGCGGCACTCAATGGCATGGCCGTTAAAGGTCACATCATCTTGTGTAAAGCTCAGCTTTTCGCCCTGCGCGACGCGAATTTGTTCGCGCACAAGGTCAATACCGGTAATCGCTTCGGTGACGGGATGTTCCACTTGCAGGCGCGTGTTCATTTCGATGAAATAAAACTCACCGCCCTCAAACAAAAATTCGACCGTGCCGACACCGCGATAGCCGAGGCCTTTCATGGCGTCGGTAACGATTTTGCCGATGGCGGCGCGCGCTTTGTCGTCAAGAACCGTGGACGGGGCTTCTTCCAATATTTTTTGGTGACGGCGCTGCAAAGAACAATCGCGCTCGCCCAAATGCACGGCATTGCCATGCGTATCGCAGGCCACTTGAATTTCAATATGGCGCGGCTTTTCGAGATATTTCTCAATATAGACCGCATCATCACCAAACGCCGCTTTGGCCTCTGTGCGTGCCGTAGTGAAGGCTTCGGGCAAATCGGCCTCGCTATTGGCGATTTTCATACCGCGCCCACCGCCGCCGGAGGCCGCTTTGACCAATACGGGGAAGCCCATATCGCGTGCCAGTTTCAGAGCATCATCGACGGTTTTCACTTCGCCATCGGAGCCCGGCACAACCGGTATGCCCAGTTCAATGGCCTTCGCCTTGGCGGCAATTTTGTCGCCCATGACGCGAATGTGCTCGGCTGTCGGGCCGATAAAACCGATATTATGTTCATCGAGAATGTCGACGAATTTGGCGTTTTCCGACAAAAAGCCATAGCCCGGATGCACCGCATCAGCACCGGTAATTTCGCAAGCGGCGACAATAGCAGGAATGGAGAGATAAGATTTGGCTGCAGAGGCCGGGCCGATACACACGCTTTCATCAGCAAGCCGCACATGCATGGCCTTGTCATCAGCAGAGGAGTGGACGGCGACCGATTTAATACCCAATTCACGACAGGCGCGAATGACGCGCAGAGCGATTTCACCGCGATTGGCAATGAGGATTTTCGAAACCATTGGCTACTCGATGATCATCAGCACTTCGTCAAACTCGACGGGCTGCTCATTGCTGACAAGAATTTGCGTTACTTTGCCGGATTTTGGTGCGCCAATCGGGTTCATGGTCTTCATCGCTTCAACAATCAGAATGGTCTGACCTTCGCTGACCGTATCACCGACTTTGACAAAATTGGCCGAGCCCGGCTCAGGTGCCAAATAGGCGGTGCCGACCATTGGAGATTTCACGCCCCCCGGATGGTCTGCCGGAGCAGGAGCTGGTGCGGCTTCTTTTGGTTCCGGTGCGGCCTCAGCCGCAGCAGGCGCTGCAGCAACTTGCGGCACAACGGCGCTAACGGCGGTGCCTTGCCGCGCCACTTTAATGCGCATATCGCCGGTTTCGACTTCAATCTCGGTCAGACCGGTCTCGCTCAGCAATTCTGCCAATTCTTTAATGGTTTTGCTGCTGGGTAATTTTGCCATTGAGTTGCGCTCCCCTTATGCCAAACGCGCTGCTAGCGCGTCGATTGCCATTTCATAGCCCTGTGCGCCCAATCCACAAATGACACCGGCAGCAACGCCGGAAACATAGGAATGATGGCGGAATTCTTCGCGGGCAAAAATATTTGATAAATGCACTTCAATAATCGGCACTTCAACCGCTTGCAGCGCATCAAGAATGGCTACAGAAGTATGCGAATAAGCACCGGCATTGATGATGAGGCCGCTGGCATCGGTGCGCGCGGCTTGAATGAAATTGACCATTTCGCCTTCATCATTGCTTTGCAGGCAAACCGTTTCCAGCCCGTGCGTTTTGGCGCGTGTGTCGCACATGGCTTCAATATCGGCCAAAGTGGTCGTTCCGTATACTTCCGGCTCGCGTGTGCCCAATAAATTCAAATTGGGGCCGTTGATAATGTGGAGCGGTTTGCTCATTACGCCTATTGCCTTTTATAGGGTCATCTCCATGTCAGGATTGGGTAACCGAGATTTCAAAAAAGTGCAAGTTTTTCAACAGGCTCAAATCCCCGAAACACTTTCGGGACTTGCGCTTTGGCGCATGGTTTTGCAAACTCGGCGCGGCATGGGCGACAGCATTGAAATTTTGGTAAATGGCGAAACGCAGAGCTTTAAACGGGCGCTCAGCGTGGCGGAATTGCTGGCGCGTTTGGGCTTGCCTGAGAAAAAGATTGCCGTTGAACATAATCTGGAAATTGTGCCGAAATCGGCTTATGCCACCCATATGTTGCAAGCGGGCGACCGTATTGAAATCGTTCATTTTATCGGCGGGGGCTGAGTTATGTCTTGGGAAGATGAGAAATTGGTAATTGCCGGGCGCGAATTCAACTCGCGGCTGATTGTCGGCACAGGCAAGTATAAAGATTATGCGGAAAACGCTGCCGCGGCGGAAGCGGCGGGCGCGGAAATCGTTACCGTCGCCGTTCGACGCGTTAATCTGACCGATAAAGATGCGCCCATGCTGGTCGATTATATTGACCCGAAAAAATTTACTTATTTGCCCAATACGGCAGGTTGTTTCACCGGCGAAGATGCGGTGCGAACATTGCGTCTGGCGCGCGAAGCAGGCGGCTGGGATTTGGTCAAGCTGGAAGTGCTCGGCGATGAAAAAACCCTTTACCCGAATATGACCGAAACCCTGCGCTCGGCCGAATTATTGATAAAAGAGGGTTTCCAGGTGATGGTTTATTGCAGCGATGACCCGATTATGGCCAAAGAACTAGAAGAGATAGGCTGCTGCGCCATCATGCCTTTGGCGGCGCCTATCGGTTCCGGCCTGGGCATACAAAATCCGGTCAATATCCGCTTGATTATCGAGCAAGCCAAAGTGCCGGTGCTGGTTGATGCCGGTGTCGGAACGGCCTCGGACGCCGCCATTGCCATGGAATTGGGCTGTGACGGCGTGCTGATGAATACGGCGATCGCCGAAGCGAAAAATCCGATATTAATGGCTGAAGCCATGAAAAACGCGGTTCGCGCCGGACGACAGGCCTATTTGGCAGGGCGCATGGCGAAGCGGCTTTATGCTGATCCGAGCTCTCCGATAGGTGGGCTTATTTAGCTTTTAATTCAGCCCGAGCGAATTTAATGGCTTGCGTCAACTCCGCCTTATTGAGCGCGCCGGGGAATAATTGTCCATTAATGACAAAAGCCGGTGTGCCGTTAACGCCAATGGCGTCGGCCAATTGCCGTGTCTCGGCCAATTGTAGAACATATTTGTCGCTGCGCGCGTCGGCTTGCAGTTTTTGAGGTGGCAGTTTCAATTCACCCAATATTTTTTCGACCACGGCTTGCGATACCCGACCGGAATGCGTCATCAGCTTGCTGTGATAGGTCAGATATTTCATCTTATCATTGATGGCCAAAGCGGTGCTTGAAGCGAGATAAGACGGCTCGCCTAAAATCGGATACTCCTTGAAGACAAGCCGCACATCCTTGTTTTCTTCCAGCACTTCCATCAGAGGCGCAAAGCTGCGCTTGCAATAACCGCAATTATAATCGAAGAATTCGACAATGGTGATGGGGGCATTTTGAGGCCCCATCGTGTAGTCAGCTTCATCGCGATAGAGTTTGTCTGCATTTTGGAGTAGCGCTTCAGCTTGCTGACGATTGGTGCGATCTTCCATAAACGCCTGCATATTTTCAAGCGCTTGCTCCAGCTTTTCAGGATTACGCATAAAGTAATCTTCGATTTGCTTGTCGATTTGTTTTCTGTCTTCGGCGCTCAAAGCATGCACCGGTTCAATGGCGAAACCAAAAGCCAATAGCAAAACAAAGCTGATGAAATACTTACGCATAAAGTGTCCTTTCTCAGCGCTTGATGGAACTTAAAATATCAACAGTGCGGATATATTCAACCGATCCTTTCGGCAGCCCCTTAAGTGCGCGCTGGGCATGCTTGCGCGCTTCCTTTCGACCGGCGGCTGCATAATATTCAGCCAAGGCCCATTGGGCCAATGCCGTTTCGCCAAGCTGGCCGTAACCTTTTGACATTTGCAAATAAGCCGGCCCGTTGAGTGGGTCGACCCGCAATGCGGCGCGCAAATAGTCAATGGCCTCTTGATTAACCGCTTGATTAGCCGCTCCACCTGCAGTGCCCTTGCCCAAAAGGCAGGAAGCCAGGCCGATTAGCAGCAATGGTTCATCGGGGCGCAAGGAGACCGCTTTGCGATAGGGTTCTATGCCTTGTGCCGCCAAGCCGGTTTCATAATAAATTTGCCCCTCAAGTTCTCGCAGCCATGGGTTATTGGGCATTTCTCTGATTAAACCGCGCACTGCGTCCAATGCTTTGTCGCGCGAGCCTTGCCGGAAGTAAGCAATGGCACGCGCATAACGCGCCGGTTGTGTGTCTTTATTGCGATAGCGACGAAAGGTTGTGCTCGGCGAGTCGAGAAAGCCGTAAATTTTGGCTTGCGCCATTTTGTGTCGAAAGATTCTTTTTTCGGGATCGCGCACATCTTTAAAAGGGGAGTTGCGTGCGCCATTGCGGTAGGCCTTAACGCGGTCGCGAGACATAGGGTGCGAGCGTGCATAAGGGTCTTGGTAAACCTCACTCAAAATTTCCTGATTGGCCAGCGAGTCCATCATATCAATAATACCTTCCGCCGATTGCTCGGTCGCCTCCAGCAATTGCAGCGCCGTATTGTCTGCCGCTGCTTCTTGACCCCGGCTATAGGTCAAAAAATTGCGCACGGCCAATTGCTGACCGCCGGTAATCAGCGCCAGCCCCAAATCGCCGGCGCCTGCCAAAATAGAACCCATGCCCAAAATGGTCGCAATCAAAGCGGGGCGCTGCGCCGTTGATGCGGCTTCAGCACCGCGTGCCAAATGGCCGCCGGTGATGTGGCCGATTTCGTGCGCCAATACGCCGATGACCATATTCGGCTCCTCGGCCTCTAAAATAAGTCCGGTATGCACGTAAATATTCTGTCCGTTGGTAACGAAAGCATTGAGATTGCGGTCATTAATCAGCGAAATGCCGACACGCGCCGGATCAAGGCCTGCTGCTCGAAACAAAGGACGGCTGTAATCGTGCATCAGCGCCTCAATTTCAGCGTCACGCACCAGCCTTTGCGCTTGTGCCGAGACCGGCATAAGCACAAGGCATAGCAGCCACAAAATTGAGCAATTTCGCAATATTTGACGCATCATTATTCCAGACTGTCTTGCAATTGCGGCTTTTATTTGACTATTTGCGCCACCAACCGGATCGCTGCGGCTTTTTTTCATCATCCTTGGCGTCATCAGCGACCATTTCCGGTTCATCGCTCTCCGGCTCGCGGATTTCAGGCTCACTGATTTCGGGCGGGCCGTCTTCAGCCATCACCGCATCTGATGCATCATCCGGTGTTTCTTCCGAGGCATCTTCCTCACCATCATCATCGCTTCGCGACACTTCAATGATGATTTTTGCGGGCTTTGCCTCTTGGTCTTGGGTTTCAGCGTCAGCGGCACTTCCGCCTTCGCTGTTGTCACCATTTTCGGCATCATCGGCAGGGCTCTGGCCGCGACGGCGATTGCGGCCACCACGTCGTCCGCGACGACGGCGGCGTTTCGGCTTATCTTCATCATCGCCGGTTTCGTCATCGGCCATAACTTCTGCCGGTTCGTCGCCTTCGCTATCGGCTTCAATTTCAGTATCGTTTTCCGTTATGGCTTCATTATTCGCGTTATCACCATCATTTTGACCGCGCCCACGATTGCGGCCACCGCGACGACGGCGGCGGCGCTTATTGCCATTGTCTTCAGCGACTGCTGCCGGATCACCTTCCATGCGCGACACGCCTCCGGCCTCCGAATTATCGGGCAGGGTGATGGACATTTCCATTGCGTTCAGTTCAGCGTCAATTTCCACAGCGATGGCAATGCCCGTGCGTGCTTCAATCTCATGCAATTGTGCGCGCTTATTATTAAGCAGGTAAATCGCTACATCTTGCGGCAAGTGCACGGTCAATTCGCCTTCGGTGAATTTACCGGCATTCTCGTCAATCTGGCGCAGCACATGCAAAGCGCGGCTTTCGACCGAACGCACCATGCCTGAACCGTTACAATGGGCGCAGGTCTCGCTGGAGCCTTCCAACACACCGGCGCGCATGCGTTGGCGCGACATTTCCATCAACCCGAAACTGCTGATGCGGCCCACTTGAATGCGCGCGCGGTCAGCTTTCAAAGCTTCTTTCATCTTGCGTTCAACGGCACGATTATTGCGATTTTCATCCATATCGATGAAGTCGATCACCAGCAGACCGGCAAGGTCGCGCAAGCGCGCTTGCCGCGCAACCTCAACGGCAGCCTCCAAATTGGTTGCCAGCGCGGTCTTCTCAACCGATTGCTCGCGAGTTGATTTGCCCGAGTTCACATCAATCGAGACCAGTGCTTCGGTCGGGTTGATGACCAAATATCCGCCCGACGGCAAAACCACAATCGGGTTGAACATGGCGGCGAGTTTGTCTTCTACGCCATGTTCCTTAAACAAAGGAGCGTCACCGGCATGTTGTTTGACCTTGCGCGCATGGCTCGGCATGAGCAGCTTCATGTAATTTTTGGCTTCTTTATAACTGTCCGCGCCATCAATCACCACTTGGTCAAACTCTTTCGAATAAAGGTCGCGAATGCAGCGACGAATGAGATTGCCTTCTTCATAAACCAGCGTTGGGGCGGTGGAACTGACGGTTTTCTCGCGCACTTCCTCCCATAAACGGGTGAGATAGGTGAAGTCGCGGCGAATTTCGGTCAATGTGCGCTGCGCTCCGGCGGTGCGGACAATCAGCCCCATACCGTCGGCAACATCAAGCTTGTTGACAATGGTTTTCAGTTTTTTGCGGTCAGCACCATTATTGATTTTTCTGGAAATGCCGCCGCCGCGCGCCGTATTTGGCATCAGCACACAATAACGTCCGGCCAGTGACAAATAGGTTGTCAGCGCTGCGCCTTTATTGCCGCGCTCTTCTTTCATGACCTGCACCAAAATAACCTGGCGGCGCTTGATGACTTCTTGAATTTTATATTTGCGATGCAAAGCGCGGGTGTTCATGGCCGGTGAGGCCTCTTCATGGGCATCGCCGCCAATATCGGCGACCTCGCCGGAGGCGGCTTCCTCATCATCGCCGCTTGTTTCGCCGTCACCGTCAATTTGGTCGTCATCGCTTTCGGCCTGCGAGCGGTCTTCTTCGGCTTGCTCTTTCAGCAATTCCTCGCGATCACCTACCGGAATTTGATAATAATCAGGGTGAATTTCGTTAAAGGCGAGGAAGCCGTGTCGATTGCCGCCATATTCCACAAAAGCCGCCTGTAAAGACGGTTCAACACGGGTAATTTTGGCGAGATAAATGTTACCGCGAAGCGGCGCTTTGGATTGCGCCTCGAAGTCGAATTCCTGAATTTGATTGTGGTCGGTCACAACCACCCGCGTTTCCTCCGGGTGGATGGCATCGATTAGCATGTTCTTGGTCATAAAAAGCTCCCGTCGGGCGATGAGCATTAGGCTCATGAAGCGTCTGGCGCACGTCCCGGCGTATGTCTAAGGGTGAAAAGGACAATAGATCGGCCACAGATTTGGCCGCGCAACTGACTGTCATAATTTGTTGTGTGACGGTCACGTAATTATCCTCAAAAATGGTTGCGTCTCCGAAACTTAATTCGGATCGTGTCTTCGATATGGTCTGCGGCAATCGCTAACGGCTCCATAATGGCCTTCGGAAGCGCATTGCCTGAAATATCGAAATTGAATTTATAGGGCAGGGACACTTATTGCAAGGCATATCAATAGCCCATTAAGCTATTGAATTTAAATGGTTTTGCTGAGAATGTCGCATTCATGGGGTGAAATTGCTATGTTTGGCGCATAAAAGTGAGTCGTTTATCGCCAGGAGAAAAATGACAAATATGAACGGTCTTTCTGTCAATTTAAGGGGGCTTTTACTCGTTGCGCTTTTGTTTGTCGGCAATTTTGCGTCGGCTTTTGCGGCGACGGTGAAAGATATTCGCCTTGGGGTAACCAAGGAGCGCACGCGCATTGTGCTTGATCTGCAGTCAGATGTCGATTTTGACATTTTCCTGCTCGATAGTCCGCGGCGCGTTGTTGTCGATTTGCCTTCTTTAGAATGGCCGGAAAACCAGCCCAAGGAAGCCGGTTTGGTGCAAAAATTGCGGTTTGGGCAGTTTACGGCAGATAAAAGCCGCTTGGTGATAGATGCCAAAGGGCCGGTAAAAGTAGCCAAGAGCTTCATGTTGCCGCCCTCATCAGGTTTGCCGCATCGTTTGGTCATTGATTTGGTCAAGGCGAGCAGCACAGAGTTTGCCTCGCAGGTAGCGAAGGACCGTGCTGCCAAGCGCTCGGCCAATAAGACGGTAAAAGCGCCGGTGCCGTTTGCGCCCAAACCGCAACGGCGAGCCAATAGCAAGCCGGTAATTGTTCTCGATGCCGGGCATGGCGGGGTTGACCCCGGAGCGCTGGGTCGTAAAGCGCGGGAAAAAAGCGTCACCTTGGCGTTTACGCGTGAATTGGCCAAGCAATTGCGTGCCACCGGCAAATACAAAGTCTATTTGACGCGCAATCGCGATATTTATATTCCGTTGCGCCAGCGTGTGAACATTGCACGCAAGCATGATGCTGATTTGTTTATTTCCATTCATGCTGATGCCATTAAACGGAAAAACGTGCGCGGCATGTCAATATATACACTGTCCGAAACGGCATCTGACAAAGAAGCGGCGGCATTGGCCAAAAAGGAAAACCAATCGGACATTATTGCCGGCATTGATTTTGCCGACCAACCGCCGGAAGTGGCCAATATTTTGATTGATCTGGCACAGCGAGAAACCAAAAACCTGTCGGTCAAATTTGCCAATTTGGTGGTCGATAATGCGCGCGGCAAAACCCAATTGCTCGACCGCACCCACCGCTTTGCCGGTTTCCGCGTTTTGAAAGCGCCCGATGTGCCATCCGTGCTGATTGAATTGGGCTTTTTGACCAATCGCAGTGATGAAAAACAGCTTTTGACGACATCTTGGCAACGCAAAGTTGCGGGTGCGCTGGTCAAATCGGTTGACGGGTTCTTTCGCTCCAGCCGTGTCGCTGCATTGAGATAACCACCCCCCGAAAAGGTTGGATTTTTTCCCCTGACCTGCCATAGTGCGGCCTCATTTATCAGACATTAAAAAGTCTGAAAGGGTTCGTTGATGAAATTTCTGGGCAATATGGCTGGCGTTTTGGTGACGCTTGGAGCGATAGGGCTTTTTGCTCTTGTTTTGGTGTTGTGGCGTATCAATACCGGCTTGCCCAATTACGAACATTTGGCCAATTACACGCCGCCCGTGATGAGCCGCGCGCATGCCGGTAATGGCAGTTTGATTGCCGAATATGCCCAAGAACGTCGCATTTTTGTGCCGATCGACACGGCACCCAAGCATTTGATTGATGCGTTTCTGGCTGCTGAAGATAAAAACTTTTATGACCATGTCGGTATTGATTTCATGGGCATTGTGCGCGCCGTATTCGCCAATGTCGTTAATGTCGTGACCGGTCGACGACTGGAAGGGGCTTCGACCATTACCCAGCAAGTGGCAAAAAACTTTTTGCTAAGCAGCGATGTCACGCTGGAGCGTAAGGTAAAAGAAGCGGTGCTGGCCTTGCGGTTGGAGCGCACATTCACCAAAGAGCAATTGCTCGAGCTTTATCTCAATGAAATTTATCTCGGCCTCGGCAGCTATGGCGTGGCCGCCGCCGCGCTCAATTATTTTGACAAACCGCTTAGCGATTTAACGGTGGCGGAAGCAGCCTATTTGGCGGCCCTGCCGAAAGCGCCGAATAATTATCATCCGTTCCGCAAGCGCGCGCGCGCCATTGCACGCCGCAATTGGGTTATCGGGCGTATGCGCGAAAACGGCTATATTACCGATATGCAAGCGCGCGCTGCGGCAGCGCAAGATTTGGTGGTGGCCGACCGCCCGGCCAGTTTGCGGAGGTTTAATGCCGAGTATTTTGTCGAGGAAGTGCGGCGAGAGGTCTATGGTCTATATGGTGAGCGTCAACTTTATGGCGGCGGCTTGTCCATTCGCACCACATTGAATACGGATTTCCAAAAACTGGCGCAGCGCGCGCTACGCAACGGCATTGAAGAATATGATCGACGGCAAGGTTATCGTGGTGCCGTCTTTGAATTAGAAACATTGGAAGCGTGGTGGGAGCAGCTGACGGAAGTTGACATTCCGACCGATTTGGCGCCGTGGCGCTTGGCGGTTGTGCTGTCGGTCGATGAAGAAGAGAACCGCGCCAATATCGGCTTGCGGCCGCGCATGACACGGGCGCGCAGCTTTGAAGACCGCATCGATCTTGGTGTTATTGATTTGGCGGGTGTGACCTGGGCACGTGCCAAGCCGTCGCCGGAAAACGGCTATAAAATCAAAGGGCCTCGGATTAAACGCATGTCGCAGGTTTTGAAAACCGGCGATGTTGTCTGGGTCAGTCAAAAATCTGACGATGAAATTTATGAGCTGAAACAGCTTCCCGAAGTCAATGGCGCAATGGTGGCGCTCGACCCGCATACCGGCCGCGTCTTGGCCATGACAGGTGGCTATAGCTTCTCTGCCAGTGAGTTTAACCGCGCCACCCAAGCCAGCCGCCAGCCCGGCTCGGCGTTTAAACCTTTTGTTTATGCCGCCGCTTTGGATAGCGGCTTTACGCCGGCCAGTCTGGTGCTCGACGCGCCTTTTGTTATGGAGCAGGGCAAAGATCAAGGTTTGTGGAAACCGGAAAACTATGCGCGGCGGTTTTACGGCCTTTCAACTTTGCGCCTCGGCATGGAGAAAAGCCGCAATTTGATGACCATTCGCATGGCGCAGGAAATCGGCATGGGGAAAATTACCGACTATGCCAAGCGCTTTAACATTAACCGCACCATGCCGCGTGTTTTGGCGATGGCGTTGGGGGCAGGTGAAACGTCGCTCATGCGTCTGACCACTGCCTATGCCATGCTGGTCAATGGCGGCAAACGGGTAGAGCCGATTTTTATCGACCGCGTGCAAGACCGCTATGGCAAAACACTGTTCCGCAAAGACCAACGCAATTGCGTTGGATGTAATGTGGAGATTTTTGAAGAACAAGTCGCCCCTGATCTGCCGGATACACGCGAGCAAGTTCTGTCGCCGCAAACCGCCTATCAAGTTGTTTCCATGCTGGAGGGTGCGGTGACACGCGGCACAGGGCGGCGCATTTCGACCATTGGCAAGCCACTGGCGGGTAAAACCGGCACAACAAATGACAGTCGCGATGCGTGGTTTGTCGGTTTCTCGGCTGATTTGGTCGCCGGTGTTTATGTCGGATATGACGACAATCGCCCCTTGGGCAAGGGAGAAAGCGGCGGTCGCGTCGCAGCGCCCATTTTCAAAGAATTTATGGAGCAGGCATTGAGCGATATGGCGACGCCGCCTTTCCGTGTGCCGCCGCGGGTCAATTTGGTGCGCATTAATGCCAAAACCGGCAAGCTGGCGCGACCGGATGATGAAACGGTCATTCTGGAAGCCTTCAAATTGGGCACGGAGCCGACGCGCAATAGCAAGCAAGTGGTTGTGCGCGGCGGCACCGGCAGCAATGGTGTGAAACAGCGTCCGGCTATCAATACTGACACAGTAGGTGCCGGAACAGGCGGACTTTACTAAACGGTTTTCCTTGGGTAGATTTCGCCTTCGTCAAGGAGACCTCAATGCGTTCAGAAATAATGGACTTCATCAATAGCATTTCACAGTCATTGGTTTTGCTGCGGAGGCATCTTTGACTGGGACAACGCGCTTGAACAATTGGACGCGCTGAATAAGCTCGCTGAAGACCCGAAGCTGTGGGATGACCCACAAGCAGCGCAGGCCAAAATGCAAGAACGCACGCGGCTGGAAAACGCCATCAAGTCCTGTCAAAGGCTTGAAGACCAAATGAACGAACATGTCGAATTCATCGAACTTGGCGAGGCCGAGGGCGATGATGATGTGGTGGCCGAAAGCGAAGCGGCGCTTGCGGCGCTGGCCGCCGAGGCAGAACGCATGGAGGTTGAAACCTTGCTGTCGGGCGAGGCGGACGGCAATGACGCCTATGTTGAAGTGCATGCGGGTGCCGGTGGCACGGAAAGCCAGGATTGGGCCAGTATGTTGCAGCGCATGTATATGCGTTGGGCTGAAAAGAAGGGCTATAAAGTCTCGCTTATCGAGCAAACCAGCGGCGAAGAAGCAGGCATTAAGTCAGCTACGATTGAGATTAAAGGGCATAATGCCTATGGCTGGGCCAAGACGGAAAGCGGCGTGCATCGGCTGGTGCGCATATCGCCCTTTGACAGCAATGCGCGTCGCCATACCAGCTTTGCCAGCGTGTGGTGTTATCCGGTGGTCGATGACGCGATTGAAATCGATGTCTCGGAAGCCGATGTGCGGATAGACACATTCCGCGCATCAGGGGCAGGTGGCCAGCACGTCAACACAACGGACAGCGCCGTTCGCATCACCCATTTGCCGACAAATATTGTCGTGCAATGTCAGAATGAACGTTCGCAGCATAAAAACCGCGCGACGGCATGGGCGATGTTGCGGGCGCGGCTTTATGAGCTTGAATTGCAGAGGCGCGAAGAAGAAGCCGATGCCAATGCTGACCAGAAAACCGAAATCGGCTGGGGGCATCAAATTCGCTCTTATGTTTTGCAGCCCTATCAAATGGTGAAAGATTTGCGCACCGGTGTTGAAAGCGGTAATCCGAGTGCCGTGCTGGACGGGGCGTTGGATAATTTCATGGAAGCCGCATTGGCGCAGCGTGTCAGTGGCGAAGGCGGCGGCGAAGTCGCCGACATTGATTAGGCTTTAGATGCCTCTTTCTCTTCTTCTTCAGCAACGATTTTAATCGCAGCATTTTTGAGCGGGTCTTTTTCACGATTTACCGCGCCGTTTAACTGAGCGCCTGTTTCAATGGCTAGAACCTCGTTGAAAACATCACCGGTCACTTTGCTGGTGGCGCACAGATAAACCTGACGGGCGCGAATAGTGCCTTTGACCTGACCGAAAACAGTCACCATATCGCCCGCTACTTCGCCGGAAACAAGGGCTTTCTCGCCTATTGTCACGGCATGGGAGCGTAAATCGCCATCGAGGCGACCTTCGATTTGAATGTCACCGGTCGAGAAAATTTTGCCGACAACATGCATGTCATGGCTCAAAATAGACGGGCCGGATTTGGGCTTTGATTTCTCGGGCATAGAGTTGTTCATCGTTAATTCGCCTCGGTTGAAATGGTTTCGGCAATGTTGAAAATTTGCTTGCCCGCATCAAGGAAGGCTAACGGATCGCGCACTTTGCCTTCATACCAAACTTCATAATGCAAATGCGGGCCAGTGCTGCGCCCGCTATTACCGGCATCGGCAATATGCTGCTGAAACTCGACCGCTTGCCCACGACGCACACGGCTGCGCGCCAAATGCCCGTAACGGGAGCGGAAGCCGTTTCCATGGTCAATCTCGACGACCAGCCCATAAGGGCCTTTATAGCCCGAGCGCGTTACCGTACCGGATAAGGTGGCATAGACCGGTGTGCCTGTGGCCGTGCCGAAATCAACACCGGCGTGAAAAGCGGCACGTTTTTTGAACGGGTCAAGGCGCGGGCCAAATCCGCTGGTTACGCTATAATCGTGAATGGGCAGGGAAAGCGGAATTTTGGTGACTGCCGTGCTGAGGTTTTCCAGCCGCTCAAGATTGCTGGAAATGCGATAAAGCTGGCGATGCAGCTCTGAGTTAATGCCCGGCTTCTCTCCCGAAAGCGGAATATAAGGACCGCCAATGGCGCGCTCATCTTCCGGCAAGACTTGCGCCATAAAGGTTTCCGGCTCAAGAATTTCAGTGCCGTTAATAACCCCTTCAAACTCGGCGATACGCAAATCGATTTTTTCTTCCAGCGCGTCGAGCAAATCTTTTTGCCGCAATTCCAGCGAGGTCACGCGGTCATAAACATTTTCCGCCAAATGCGGCATGGTATCGCCGTCTTTCGGCAGAACGACGGTTTCATTACGCGCCAAGGTGATTTCGCTGTCATCGCTTTTGGCCGCGATAGAGCGGCTTTCTAGCCTATCTTCTTGACCGGAGCGGCCGCGCGCTACCAATTCCGTTTTGTTGCGATTGCGCTGGTTGGATTTGGCGATGCTTGAGAACGAGACCTGCATTTTCCGCAATTCGTCAGAAACCGCAGCATGCTGTTCAAACACCAAAGTCAAATCATTGTGTCGTTTTTCGAGATTATCCGTGGTTTCTGAGAACCAATCCCGTGTCAAAACCAATTGCGCATTCAAATCATCATAGGAAAGGCGCAGGCGATTGAGTTCATTTTCATAGGCCAGCTGCATTTCGCGCACTTCTTGCTCGCGTTTTGCGCCCAACCCGTTGTTGAATATCACATGCACGGAAGCATAGCCGACCCATCCCGCAATCATGATGAAGAGAACCATCAAAATGACGAGCGAACGGCTTGAAAGCGGCACAAAAGTAACGCTGCCGCTTTTGCGAACATAGATTTGCCGCTCTGCGAAAGCCTCGCGAAGCTTTTCAAGCAAGCTGTCCATTATCCTCTTCCCAGAATTCAGCTTTGTATTTCTCAAAAATGCAGGATATTTGCAAGTGATAAGTTGTTTTTTAACAAGGCGCTAAACGGCGTCGACATAAAAATTTCGCGGCAAACCTGCTTCATCTCTTGCTTCAATGTTAAAAGGCGGTTTCAACGCGCCGCCAAAATGATTTTTTAACTGCTTGCGGAAGCATTCGGCAGGGTCCAGGCCGTCATCGTTGCACAGGCGCAAAAACCACTTACTACCGGCAAAAACATGGGTTTTTTCGTCTTCGTAGATAATGGAGAGCATGCGCGCGCTTTTCTCATCACCGGCGCGCTGAAACTTTTCCATCATAGCGGGGGTAACATCGAGCCCGCGCGCTTCAAGCACCAGCGGCACAATCGACAGCCGCGCCAATAATTTATGTCGTGTGTCAAAAGCCGCTTGCCAAAGACCGTCATGAGCCGGCAGATCGCCATAATCCATGTCCAGTTCAACCAGACGGTCAGCCAGCATCAAGAAATGGCGCGCTTCATCAGCACCGACGCGCATCCAATCAGTGATGAAATCATCTTCCAAGGGCGCATCAACAAAACGACCGATGAGATCAAAGGCCAAATCAATGGCGTTCAACTCAATATGCGCCAGAGCGTGGAGTTGAGCCTTACGACCGCTTTGGCCACTCATTTTGCGGCGCGGCATATCTCGTGGGGGCAGTAATTGAGGCTTTAACGGGCGGGCCGGTCGATCCGGCCAATCGGTCGGCGCTCCGCTGTCACGCGCCAGTTTTCCGTGCCGCCAATCGTCGGCAACTTGCCGTGCAATTGCCGCTTTCTCGCGCGGTTCTTGGGTTGTTAAGACGCACCGACAAGCGGCGGCAAGACTTTTATGCTCAGCCACGCGCAGCCTCCAAGACTGCTTCGACATGACCTTTAACTTTTACTTTACGCCAAATCTGCTCAATTTTGCCGTCAGAGCCGACTAGAAAAGTCGCACGTTCGATGCCCATGAATTTGCGGCCATACATGTTTTTTTCGACCCAAACACCATAGGCATTGAGCATTTTTTGTTCTTCATCAGATAAAAGCGTAATGCCAAGGCCATGTTTTTCGATAAAGTTTTCGTGTTTTTTAACGCTATCAGCTGACACGCCGACAATATCAGTATTGGCTTTGTCGAAATCCTTGACGGCGGCGGTAAAGTCAATCGCCTCCGTTGTGCACCCCGGCGTATTGTCTTTCGGGTAGAAATAGACCACCAATTTGCGGTTGGAAAAGTCGGATAGACTGACCGTTTGACCGCCATTTGCGGGTAATGAAAAAGCAGGGGCGGCATCGCCGATTTTGAGTTCTTTCGCCATGATTGCTCCGATATTAGAGATGCGCCTGAGGTCAGACTCTGGCATAAACAAGTTGAGTAAATGTGGCCTTTGCCTTGATTTTGTCAAGCTCCTCGGCCACAGATTTAGCTCGGGGATGAATAGGGTCTTTTAATGAAGCGTTTGCTGCGGATTATTTCGGGAAGCATCATTTTGCTGGCGATGCTTGCTGTGCTTCTTTACGGCGTCATCCGCGCCTTTGGGTTGCCGCTAGGTTTTTTGACCCAACCGCTCAGCGTGGTTTTAACGACATTAGTGCCTGAAGGCTCGGTCGATATTAAAAAAGGTCGGCTGGGCTGGTCTGCCGAAAATAATTTCTTTGCTTTGACAATAAGCAGCTTGCGCGTTCGCGAAGCGGCCGATGCCGGTTTGTTGGCAGAAGATATTTACATAGAATTGAGCGGCCCGGCTTTCTGGGAAGACGGCCGCATTGCTCTATCGAAGGCGATTGTCGAAAGACTGACCTTAATGCCGACACGGGTTAATGATTTGCCTGCCGCGGCGGGTCTGTTTCTACCGTCAGGCGACGGGCAAATTGATGGCCTTCAATATATCTCTGAAATCGCCGTCCGCGATATTCGCGTTCAAACCGATGGTGAGGCAAACGATAATGGCTCTCATTTGCTTATGATGCGACGCGGCAATCGTATTTCAGCCAGCCTTCAAATCGAATATGGACCGGCAGATGATTTAAGTTCGATTGTCGGCACAGCTGAAATCGGCACCGATGGCGGTGGTAAAGCCGAGATTGCCCTAAGTCGTCTTGACCCTCGGGACATTGGTCGCTTCAGCAATTTTCTGACTCCCTTGCGGGGCATTCAGCTTCCCGTTACCGCGATGATGAATGTTGATTTTGCGGCAGGCGGGCTGCCGGAGAGCGGAACAGTTAATCTGTTTGTTGACCCCGGCATGGTGCAACTCACCGGGGCACGTCTTGATGTTCGCGAATTGGTGGTCGGCGCTGACGTCGATTTCAAAGCCCAGCAAATTATCGTGCGCGATACGCGGTTTAATGTTGGTGGCGTGGCCGGTCAGCTGGTGGGGCGCGCCGATTATCAGCGCAATGATTTTGGCAGGCTCACAACGCTGAATTTTGCAATGACAGGCAATGGTGCGCGGGTGGAACTGCCACGATTGATGAAGCAAACACTTAACATTTCACGTGCCCGACTGAATGGCGCTTATAATTTTATTGCTGATGCCATCGATATTGATGTTCTGGAACTGGAGCATGATTTCGGGAAAGCAAAAGCTGCCGGCGTTATTACATTGGTTGAGCGTAACCCTCATTTTGATATCGCCGCTGATTTCGGCAGCATGACGCGGGAGGGCACAGAGGCGTTGTGGCCGCTTACCATTTCGCCCAATGGCCGCAAATGGGTTGAAGCCAATCTTATTGGTGGTGCCTTGCGCAATGGGTCGCTTTCCATAAATGCCAGTTTGCAAGATTTTATGAAGCGCAAAAAAACCGATCCCATGCGCGAAGAAGCGATGTTGTTGGATCTTGATTTCGAAAATATCGGTGTGCGTTATTTGGCACATTTACCGATATTGGAAAACACACAAGCGCGCCTGATGCTGCGCGGCAGTTCGATGGAAGTCAAAGGTGCAGGCGGGGTCATTAATTTGCCTGCAAGCAATGGTGAGGCTTCTCCTGTCAATGTCGAGACAGTGCGGTTTTATACGCCGAATTATCGCGACCGCTTGCAGCCGGTTGATATTGATTTTGCCGCTGGCGGTGTGAGCCGTGATATTCTCCGCGCCCTCAATCAACCACCTTTGAACACATTGCGTCAGATAGATTTTGATTTTGAAAGATTGCTTGGTGATGTTCGGGCTGATGTGAAGCTCAAAATTCCGGTATTCGCACCACCCAAGCAGCGGAAGCTGCGTTACCAAATTGAGGCTGAAACGCGCAATCTTGATGTTATCGGCCGATTGGGGCCGTTTAAAATCGATAAAGGGCGAGGCTATATATCGCTCAATAATGACGGGCTTTCGGCAATGGGGCGTGTTCAGGCAAATGGCGTTGATGGCGGCTTTTCATGGCAGCAACCATTTGGTGCCGCACGTGCCGATGAGGCGCGAATGGCGGTGCATGGGTTTTTCTCGCCACAAAATATCGCTGATTTGGGGCAGGGCTGGGCTGCCTCACGCCTTGAAGGCAATCCGCATATTAACTTGCTGATAAACGGCCCGATTACAAAGCCAAAAAATTATCGCCTCTTCGCTGATTTAAAACCGGCAAAATTTACCTTGCAGCCTCTCGCTTTTGAGAAGCCATCTGATATGGCTGGCAGCGTTGAAGCGGTGGTTGAAAATGCTGAAGACGGTCAAATTGAAGAAATTCGCGCGCGGCTCAATCTGCCGCAGCAAAAACCGCTTCGTGTGGCCATGCAATTTGACGGGTCGGTGATGAGCGAATTGAGCATGAGCCCTTGGTCATTGGGGCGCGATCGCAATATTCAGGTCGATGTAAAAACAGTCGAGAATAAGAGATTGGTCACATTGACGGCCGATCGTCTCGATGTCAGCCGACTTTTCTTTGGCGGCAATCGAGAGGTAAAATTGGCACCCGAGCCGTTTGAGATATTGCCGTTTCTCGGCGATGAAGCCGTAATTGAGGTACAGGCAAAGCAGCTTGTCGGTGCCAATAAAGTCAGCATGGATGAGGCACGTTTGCGGGTTGTGCGTGAAAAAGGCTTGCATGAAAAACTGGCCTTTCAGGGCGTATTTGCTGACGGCTCGGAATTGCTGATGGATATTGAGCGTGACAATGTGTTCCGTCGCAAATTTTTTGTTCAGACCGAGCGCGCGGGAAATTTGTTTCGAATGCTTGATTGGGTTGGCGAACTTTATGGCGGGTCGCTGGTCGTGCAGGGCAATATTTACAACAAAAACCAAAACCCCGACGGACGTCCGCGGATTGTTTCGGGGCGCATGACAATGACCGATTTCCGCGCCAGCAATGTGCCGGTGCTTGCTTCCATTGTGTCGCTGGCATCGCTGCGCGGCATTGCTGATACCTTATCGGGTGACGGTATTAAATTCGAGAAAGCGCAGGGCAATTTTGCTTTTGGTGGCGGTCGCCTGACCATTAATAAGTGGCGCGTGCATGGGCCGGCTGTCGGCATTACCATGCAAGGCGATTATGATATTGGAGCGGGTAATGTGGATATTGGCGGCACGGTCATACCCTCCTATACGCTCAATTCATTCTTCGGAAAAATTCCGATTGTCGGGCCGCTTCTTTCAGGACGGCGTGGCGAGGGTATTATCGGCATCGGGTATCGGGTGTCGGGTGAGGCCGGCAAAGCCAATGTGCTGGTCAATCCGTTGTCTGTTTTGACACCCGGCTTTTTGCGCCGCGTGTTTGAAATCGGCATCGGTCTTGGCGATGGTGATAACGACCCGCTGCCCGAATTGGACGAGCCTGACCTGACCGAATAATTTAGGGGCGCAAAAGCACGTGGCGCTTTTTGCCGAATGATAATTTTATGCAGCCTTCTTGCACATCCGCCTCGGTCAGCGTGGCGGCAATGTCATTTTGCGCTGCGTCATTGACCTTTGCTCCACCGCCCTGAACCAGTCTACGTGCTTCGCCGTTTGATTTGGCCAAGCCGGCAATAACAAATGCCTCAAGTAGACCCAAACCTTCGGCCAGTTGCTTTGCGTCAATAGCAACGCTCGGTAAATCGGCGCTGGTGCCGCCGCCTTCAAATGTTTCGTGCGCTGTCGCTTCGGCTTTTTCCGCCGCGTCGCGGCCATGGCACATGGCCGTGGCTTCTGTCGCGAGAATTTTTTTGGCGTCGTTCAATTCAGCGCCTTCAAGTTTTTCGAGGCGAGTGATTTCATCGAGCGGCAATTCGGTGAACAGGCGCAGGAAACGACCGACGTCGGCATCTTCCGTATTGCGCCAAAACTGCCAGTAATCATAGACCGGCAGCATATCGTCATTGAGCCAAACCGCGCCTTGCGCCGTCTTGCCCATTTTTGCCCCCGATGAGGTGGTCAGCAGATTTGTTGTCAGACCGA